>JBGQDJ010000302.1:0-4229 GCA_041495805.1 Geobacteraceae bacterium | reverse complement strand
TATCAAGCTGGCACGGTCATTGACCGAACGTGACCGGTTGACGGAAACACTGCGGGAGAGCGAGGCTCGGCTCAAATTAGCCATGGACCTCGCTAAACTGGGTGCATGGGAATATGATATTAGTACCGGTCTGTTTTCCTTCGATGATCAATTCTACGCATTGTACGGCACGACCGCCGAGCAGGAAGGAGGGACGTTGATGTCTGCGGAGGTCTATGCCCGGAAGTTCATCCCGCCGGAGGAATCCGCTATCGTCGCCAACGGAATCGCGGAGGTACAGGCAAACTCTTACATGCAACTGGAGCACAGAATCATCCGCGCCGACGGGATGGAGCGCTTCATAGTCGTCCGTGCAGAGGCTGTTTTTGACCAGCAGGGTAGTTTTGTCAAAATAAGGGGTGCCAACCAGGATATCACCGAGCGTAAGCGGGCGGAGGAGGAACTCCGCGAGAGCAGGGCGAAATACCAGGCGATAGTGGACAACTTTGAAGGTCTTATCTATATCTGTTCGCAGGATTATCGCGTCGAGTTCATGAACAGGAAGCTGATCGAACGGACGGGATACGACGCGACAGGCGAATTCTGCTACAAGGTGATGCACGACAGGGACTCCGTATGCCCCTGGTGTGTCAATGACCGGGTATTTGCAGGGGAAACGATCCATTGGGAGATGTTCAGCCCCAAGGACAACCGCTGGTTTTACGTAGTAAACGTTCCGATCCCCCATGCGGACGGCACTATGTCGAAGCAATCCATGATACTGGACATAACCGACCGGAAGCTGGCCGAGGAGGATCTGCGCAAAGCTAACATGGTCGTTGAAAACAGCCCGGTAGTGCTGTTCCGCTGCAAGGCGACCCCCGGCTGGCCGGTCGAGCTGGTGTCGAATAATGTGATCCAGTTCGGCTACACACCTGAAGAGTTTCTTTCCGGTGAGCTCACCTACTCTTCGATCGTCTACCCCCGTGACCTGGCTAAGCTGATCGCCGAAACGGAAGAGTACTCCGCGACAGGCAAAGGGAAGTGGTTGCAGGAATACCGGATCGTAACAAAGGAAGGGGATCTCCGCTGGATAAGCGACGAGACAGTTTGCGAGCGAAACGAAGAGGGGGAGATTACCTATTACGAAGGGGTAATAATCGATGTCACCGAGCGGAGAAAGGCCGAGGAACAGCTCATTCTTCAGCAAGTGCAGCTGCGGGAGCTGAACAGTACCTTGGAAAAGAGAGTCCAGGAAGAGGTGACCAAGAACCGGGAAAAGGACATGATACTGATTCAGCAGAACCGCCAGGCTGCCCTGGGGGAAATACTGGACCATATCGCCCATCAGTGGAAACAGCCGCTCAATATCTTGAATCTTATCATGTACGAATTGGAATACACCCATTCCAAAGGGGAACTGACGGAAGAACAGATCAAAAAAACCGTGGACAAGGTAACGGCGTTAACAGAAAATATGTCCCAGACAATCGATGTATTCCGTGACTTTTACAGGCCGGACAAGGAAAAAACCGTATTCTCCGTAAAGGAATCCATTGACAAGGCCTTGTCGTTCATCGTGCCTGCATTGAGATTTAACTCCATAGAGGTCGAACTCGTCGTGGAGCAGGAATTGTCGGCAATCGGCTATCCAAAGGAATATGCCCAGGTGTTCCTGAATATCATGGCCAATGCAAGGGATGCCCTCAAAGAGAGAGGGGCTGTGAAACCCCTGATAAAAATAAGGGCCTTCGCCGATGCCGATAAAGCGATTGTCGACATCACGGACAATGCAGGCGGCATTCCCGATAAGTTTCTGGAAAGAATATTTGACATCTATTTTACCACCAAGGAATCGAGCGGAGGGACCGGAATTGGTCTTTACATGTCAAAGAATATTATCGAAAAAAATATGGGAGGAACGCTGAGCGTCTGCAATGTCGAGCAGGGCGCGCAATTCAGAATAGCACTCGACTCTCCCGTTTCCAATTAAACCCCGCTCGCCCCAATTGCGGCGCGCCTGTATCACGGAGGGGAAACAGCTTCAGTAGCGCATCCGCACCCGGTAAGTGAGTTTAGCCTCTCCATCTTTTTTTACCGGGATGCTGAACTCGGCGTTATGGGCGTCCCCTTTCTTAAAGTCGTGGGATGCACTGATCATCTGCCAGTCGCCCGGTATCGGCTCCACAATCCTGACAACCACCTCTTCCGCCTTATGGTTCCTTATGGTTATCTCGAATGCGGCTTCATATGTGTCCGAGGCGATCTTCTTCCAGTCGGTCTGTTTCCGGCTCCCAACCACGTCGAATGCGTCCCCCACCTTGATCCGCACCTTCTCGTCCTTTGCCGTATGGTCTATGGCGTCTTCGCCGATGAACTGCAGGCCGCCGTCCCTGTCACGCTTATAGACCCGCACCGTTCCCTTGGGGAGCGGTATTCCCAGTTTCTCCTCCTTGCGGTTGGCGATCTCGACAAATACTCCGACCTTTTTGTTGCCCGTTACCTCGCCGTATTGGCCAAAGTAGTAGTAATTGTCCCCCTGGAAGAGGAATTCTTTTTTGACCGGGATGGCGTCGGCGGTGATCAGGCTGATCTGCTTGGTCTGGTTATCCTTGATGGTGGAGGGGCGCTGCAGGGTATAGATGTGATACTCGAAAAAACCCTCTTCCTTGAACTGGGGAGCGGGCGCGGCTTCAGCGAGCATAGCCTTGTTCCGCATCAGGCCGCCGTACTGCTCCTCCTTGACCCGGTTTACATCTCCCGCCACCAGCTTCAGGGTAGCATTGCGATAAGCGGCGCCGCTCTTGTTGTCGATGGTGACCCAGCCGGTCAGGTCTGATTTGCTGTCGTCTTCATTGAGGGTCATCACATAGTCGGCTTTCCAGCTGATGCCGCCTGTCAGGTATGACGCCTCGACCGTTTGCGGCTTTGCAAGGGTATTGTCAAGTAACCAGACAAGGGTCGGCTGGGCGATCAGGCTCTCCGGCAGGCCGGGGAGAATGACCCGGCCGGGATGGCCGAAGGTGATCTCGCTTCCGATCCGGTAGATGGGGCCGTTGTTGTTGGAGAGAAGGGTGGCGGCTACCAGCTCTTCCCGCTCACTGTAGGGATTTTTCTGGTAGAGTCTGACCTCTTTCCCCACATACTTGTCCATCAGCTTCTGGGGGCTCATGAGGTCGTATTCGTAATTCTGCTCCAGTATATGGAGGCTCTCCGGGTCGGCCAGGGAGGTGATGTGAACGCTGGCGGGGATGATCTGGGACGCCACGTCCATGAAGCGGAGCTCCCCCTGGCCCCTGGCGAGATTTATGCTGCGCCGGTCCTTCACCAGCCCGAGGTTGACGTTATAGACCGTCAGCGCAACACCGGTCTGGTCGGCCTGGGTGGTAGCCATGGCTGCCGGCTGTGGCGTTGCATTCGCTGTGGCCGAACATATCGCTGCGGTAGAAAGAATAATTGCGGCGGAGATGATAAGGTGTTTTACATTCATATACTCCCTCCTGTGTGAAACGGTTTACGCCTTTTTATCCGGTTAGACAAGGAGGCCGGGGGAAATGTTCCCTGATATGCGCTTTTTATTTTTATATTCCACCCTCAGGCAAGGTCGAAATTGTTCTGGTAGGCGGTCAGGGTATTGATCATCAGCGCGGCAACGGTCATCCGGCCGACTCCCCCCGGCACCGGCGTGATCCAGGAGCATTTCGGCGCAACCCCTTCAAAATCCACATCCCCCACGATCTTGCCGCTCTCGAGCCGGTTGATTCCCACGTCGATCAGCACCACCCCCTCCTTCACCATCTCCTCAGTGACGAAGCCGGGAATGCCCACAGCCACGATCACGATATCGGCCCGGCGTGTCTCATCCAGCAGCAGCTCCCTTGGCGTTTCGATGTGGGTCAGGGTGACGGTTGCGTTGCCGATGTCGAAATCATTGGATAGCATAATGGAGATCGGCTTCCCTACGATGTTCGATCTGCCGATGACGACGCAATGTTTCCCCCTGACCGGGATTCCATAGTACTGCAGCAGTTTGCAGATCCCGTAGGCGGTAGCCGGGCGGTACGACTTCTGGCCGAGTGTCATGCGACCGAAATTCGTCGGGTGGAAGCCGTCGATATCCTTTTCCGGGGATATTGCGTTGATGATGTGCTGCTGGTTGATCTGCTTCGGCAGCGGCAACTGGACGATGAGGCCGTCGGTCGTCGGGTCGTCGTTCACCTCCCTGATCCTGGCGATCAACTCCTCTTCCG
>JBGQDJ010000301.1:0-4237 GCA_041495805.1 Geobacteraceae bacterium | reverse complement strand
TTAATCCATCTCTGTCAATCTGTCTTTATTACTCTTAACTGTGTGATCTGTCAATAATACTGTAGGTATTCAGAAGGAAAGGAGGACGGCTACTTTGACTCCTCTATATTCATGCCAGCTCTTCCTGTAAAATGAGAAAAGTTGCCACATCAATGATGGAAATGCCTTACAAAATATATGCCTAGATACAACTTCTAATGATATCAATAAGTTGCCGGTGTTTGTCGGATTTTGGTGAGCGGGGGTCGCGGTTTGTTCCACTCACAGCGCCATCACCCGGTTCCGTCCCTGTTCTTTGGCCATATACAGAGCCCGGTCGGCACGCATCATCATCGGCACAACCCCCATATCGCCCGATTCGAGGGCCGTTAAACCGGCACTCACGGTCACCACGATATACTGCTCCCCGTGTTCGATTTCAAGTTCGCTGATCAGCGTCCTGACACGCTCCGCGAGGCTGATGGCCTCTTCCATCTGTATGCCGGGAGAGATAATCAGGAATTCCTCCCCGCCGATCCGGCCGATGATATCATAGGTGCGCACGGTGTCCCTGATCCTGGCGACCACACTTTTCAGCACCACGTCGCCGAAAAGGTGGCCATATGTATCATTGATCCGTTTGAAGTGATCGAGGTCGATGATCATGATGCAGAGGGTCTCCCTCAGGCGGATCGCGCGCTGCTGTTCCTCTTCGAGACGCTTCAGGATGGTGCGGCGGTTCATCACGGCGGTCAATTCATCTGTGGTCGCCTGCAGAACCAGGTGCCTCTGGACTTCATCCAGCTTGATGACCAGCCGCCTGGTGAAGAAATAGATACCCGCCAGCACTATGACGATGGTCGCGACCGCTCCGAGGATGATCAGAATCTTTGATATCCGGTTTTCGGCGAGCACGATGCTTACCGGGAGTGAGATGCTGATTGCGCCGATGACATCCCCGATGGCGTAACCTTGACTTTTGTGGCAAAGCAGGCACGATTGGTCCACATACAACGGCCTGATGTAACGGTATGCGGGTGGCGACTGACCCTCCTCCAGCCGGGCAAACTCCCTTTCGCCCGTGGTAAAGCCGCGGAGGACTCTTTGTTCCAGGTTGTCAGGGGTATTTGCCGGATCGAGGGGAGCAAGGCTGATCATGCGGAATTTCGCGCCATTTTCCCGCTCACTCATCCGCGAAATCTCGGCGGTCATGATAGCATGGTTGCGCAGGGTATAGACACGTCCTCCCACATCCCGCACATCGGGATCTATCCCCATCTTGCGCAGATAGTGGTTGGTTTCGACTTTACCCTGCTTCACAACATAGACCCCTCCGTAACCGGAATTCCACTCCTTGGCATGAATGATCAGGTCGTAGTAGTCCGTTGCCTGTTCATGCATTCTCTCAAGCATCAAGCGGTCCGTGCGGAGGTAAAGAAAAAAAGCGTACCCGCCAACCAGCAGCGAAAGAAAAGCGCAGAGCATTATCTGAAAGGGGCGGATCTGGATATTAGAGCTGAAATGCTTTGACAGCATGGGAAACCCCGGTTAAGAGTATGGGAAACCGCATGAAGGCCAGGTCTACGTCATACGGAAAATGGATCATGTCGGGGGCTGCCCTCTCTTATATCCCTAATCTCGATTTACTGCGGCAATTATAATGGCCCTCAGTTTTATTTGTAACCTTTTGTATCGAACCTTCGTCTTACATATCAAGAAGTGTAAACGTCAAATGGCCTTTTGGCAATAAATGATCCGCTAAGAGGAAGGGAGGAATTATGAGAAAGATTGTAATAACACTTATCGTTGCAACTCTTTTATCAGCAACTGCCGTAGCGCCGGCGTTTGCCGACAGATGGGGAGGGCATGACCATGAAAGAGGCATTCCGGGTGGTCCCTTGTGGCCAATCGTCGCTGCACTTAGCATCCCTGCAGCCGTCATCAACACCGTAGCGCACGTTGTATTCCCGTTTCCAGGGGTCGGCTATCCCGCAACACCGGTAACGGCAGGGCCGGCAGCGTATGCAGGGCCGGCCGACTACGCGCCGACAGCATACTATGCGCCGAGAGTATATGTTGAACCAAGGGGATACTACGCACCGAGAGGATACTATCGCGAAAGGGGAAACTACGCACCGAGGGGATACTATCGCGAAAGAGGATATCGGACCGACAGAGGCGGTTGGTAACCCGTACTTCGACGTACTGTGAAAATAAGAGTGGCGCTCTTAAGCAAACGAGAAGACCACTGACCATGTAATAGGCCGTATCCGTCGGCTACGGCCTATTATAATGAAAGAGCGACGAATTTGTAACTGGTGGGGAAATTGGGAAATCGGTGGGGGCAGCGGACAGGGGTCAGGGAACTGGAGACAGAAAAAGGGGGAAAACTGGCCCGCGAAAAAACTTGGTCAACTGTTTTGCCCGATTTTCCCGAGACGGACGGGGATATCCCATTTCTTCATGAGATCTGCCGCCGCAGGGGGCACCAGATCTTCCCATGGCTCGTTGCAGGCCATCCGGTGGCGGATGTCGGTGGCGCTGAGCCCCTTCTGCTCAGCGGATACATCCCTCAGGACGTGGGTCTTGAGTCCGAGGGTTCTGAAGTACCCCAGCTTCCGCTTCCCCCACTCGTCGTAGATGGAGAGGAAAAAAAGGGCATCGAGGGGAACGTAGTATCTGTAGAGTTCCGGTATGTTTATGGGAAAAGGGACAACGGAAAAGCATGACGGCTCGATCCCCGCCTCTTCCAGGACGGCGCGGACCATGAGGTAACGCTCGAAATAGGTGAGCGGGTTGGCGGCGGGGTCGCTCCGATTCGGGTCGGCATCTTCATCCCTTGTCAGGAGCGGGTCCGGGTTGGTGATCCCCACTACCAGGTGTCGGCAGAGCTCCATTCCCGCCAGGAGATAGACTAGGTGATCATTATGGAGGATCTGGAAACGGCCATGGATGACCCCTGTTTCAACTCGCGCAACCGCTCCGTTTGTCATTGCCTGGCCCCCTTTCCATACTCCATTCAATGGGATCACTCCACCAGCAGGGGGGTATATCTCCCCGGGGTGAACGGCTGATCGTCGGGCGAGTCCATGAGCCCCCACAGTTTTCCCCGATCCAGGAAGTTCAGAACCAGGTACATGAGCTCCTCTCCCCGGACGAGTGATAGCCCGCCGGAGGCGCAGCTTACCTCGTCGAATCTCCTGACATCATCCCTCCTGGTGTATTTCCCGGTCATCGCAATCGGCACGCTCTCGCCGGTATGGATCATGGTTCCGCAGCTGGCGGTGGAATGATCGGCGGTAACGATGAAAAGGACGTCGTCATCGGGGACGATCTCTTCGACGACATAGGCAAGCGCCGTGTCGATGGCCTCGATCACCCGTTTCTTGTTAAGGGGGTCCTTGCTGTGTCCCGCCTCGTCCGTCGCCTTGGTATGGACGTGGATGAAATCGAACTCCCGCGCCTTATGGGCGATTTCGAGCCGCTCCCGCAAGTCCCGGCCGGGGTTGTCCGTATCCTTCACCTTAAGGGTTTCCATTCCCACAACCCGGCCGAGCCCGTGGTAAACGGCGCCGGATGCAATCATCAGCCCCTTGAGCCCCCACTTGTCCGTGAATGACGGGAGCCTGCCCAGCATCCCGGCCCGCTGGGTGCCGACTGCGTTGATGGGGGGAAGCCCCATTTCCACCCGTTTCCGGTTGAGCGGATGGTCCGAAAGTGTACTGAAGCACCATTTGAGGTAGGCATTGAGAACTTCCGCCGTTTTCCGGGCGCGAGGAACATCGGCCATGGGGCGCAAGGGAAGGACCTCCATGAGTGGACGCCCCTCGATAATCGGATTGGAATCGGTGACTCCGCTCGAAACGTCCCCCCGCAAGATGAGGATCCCTCCTATCCCCTTCGTTGGCAGAAACTCGACTTCTATGCCGAGATGGTTGAAGCGGCCGACCGCTTCATGGAGTATCCGGCAGCTTTTGCTGTCCAGCTCCGGATTCTCATGGCGGAGAACGAGGGTGTTACGTTCCCGGGATACCGAAAATATGCGGGCAAGGAGAGCCGTATCACCCTCATGTACGTCAATCCCTTCACCAAGCGCCTCTACCACGCCCCGGCCGGGAAATTCACTTATCCGGTATCCGAACATGAGGAAGTGGGCAAGTTCGCTCGGCAGTGCCGCTCCCTGGAGGTGGGAGTGGAAAAGCCCGTTCATGCCGATAGCTGCTATCTTGTCGAGATTCGGGGTATGGGCGGCCTGGAG
>JBGQDJ010000300.1:0-4238 GCA_041495805.1 Geobacteraceae bacterium | reverse complement strand
TCCTTACCGCCATTATCGCCAGTGCAAGCCTCATGCAGAGGTCGATAGACGAGAACAGCAAACTGCGTCGTCATCTGGATCGTATATTCGCCGCAGCCGAGCGGGCCACCAATCTGACCCAGAGCATACTCGCCTACAGCAGAAAACAGATCATCAAGCCGGCTCCAATCAGACTCAATCTCATTGTGGAAAATCTTCAGAAACTTCTGACCCGGCTCATCCCGGAAAATATTGCATTCAAGACATTCCTGTCGGAAAAAGATTTGACCATAATGGCTGACATCAGCCAGTTTGAGCATGTACTTATGAACCTGGTTGCCAATTCCATAGATGCAATGTCGTCAGGAGGGGAACTGTCCATAAAAACCGGATTCGCTGCTGCCGGAGAATTCGACAAGGTAATAGGTTTCGGAGACCCGGTAAATTATGGTATTCTCACGGTCGCGGACACGGGCGCCGGGATGGATGCCGCCACCAGGGAACGGCTGTTTGAGCCCTTTTTCACGACAAAGGAAGTGGGCCGGGGATCCGGGCTAGGGCTTGCCATGGTTTATGGAATCGTTAAGCAGCACAACGGCTTTATTTACGTGCAGAGTGAGCCCGGCCGCGGCACAGCCGTCGATATTTACCTTCCTTTGTTCGAAGCGAACGCCATGGAAAGGGCGACCATCGATTTTCAGCCGCAAATGGAAGGAAGGGAAACCATACTCCTTATCGAAGACGAAACGGACGTCAGGAATTTACTTAAAGAAATTCTGGAAAGTTACGGATATGAAGTGATAGAGGCGGTGGACGGCAAGGATGGAGTGGAAAAATTCGTGTTGCATCAGAGTAAAATTCGGCTGTTGCTTTCCGATGTCATGATGCCTGGCAAAAACGGCAAAGAGGCTTATAATGATATAAGAAAAATCAGGGAAGACGTTAGAGTCATTTTCATAAGCGGTTATTCCGTTGCCGCAACCAATGAAATTCTGGACGAAGGCATGAATTTTCTGGCTAAGCCCGTCTCACCGCGGGAGCTTTTATCAAAGATAAGAGAGGTGCTGGACAAATGAATCCAGTCAAGATCATTTACGTGGATGACGATATTGCCCTCCTGGAGAGCGTTTCCGAACTCCTGAGCGAAGACGGGTTCATAGTGTATCACTTCACAAACGGTTTTGATGCGCTGGATAAGCTTCTGCGGGAACCGGTTGATGTGGTGCTTACCGACATCAAAATGCCGAAGATTACCGGCTTAGAACTTCTCGACAGGATACGCGCAATCGACACGGAGACACCGGTCATCCTGACGACGGGTTATGCCGATCTCAACGTTGCAATTGACGCCATAAAAAAGGGGGCATTTGAATTTATAATAAAGCCTTTCGACTTCAGCTATCTCATTCACGCCATAAACAAAGGGGTACAACACAAACAGGCGCTTCAGTTTGAAAAGGATTACAAGGCCGAGTTGGAAAAGATGGTTGTGCAAAGGACCCAGGAGTTGACCCGCGCATTGAAGACTGTCAAGAACATGAGCAGTGTGGTCATCGAGCGGCTGACAGCCGCCGCCGAATTGCGCGACAAGGTTACAGGGTTGCACATCGCCCGAATCGGCTTATACTCCTGCCTGATTTCCCGCTCGCTCGGCCTGTCGGAAGATTTCACCGATACGCTGACCATCGCGAGCGCAATGCATGACGTCGGCAAAATCGGCATTCCGGATGCCATCCTTTTGAAACCGGGACGCCTTAACCCCGATGAATTGAAAATCATCGAATCCCACACCACAATCGGCGCCAAGATTCTGAAAGGCACCAGCTTCCCCCTGCTGCAGATGGCCGCTTCAATAGCCATGACCCATCATGAACGATGGGACGGTTCCGGATATCCAAAAAAACTTAAGGGAAAGGCCATACCTATTGAAGGAAGGATCGTCATGATGGCGGACCAGTACGATGCGCTGCGCAGTCCAAGAGCTTACAAATCCTCCCTCGACCACAAAACTGCATACGGAATTCTGACCCAGGGGGACGAAATGACAAGTCCGGAGCACTTCGATCCGGATGTAATGCGGGCTTTCAAGGAAACGGCGTCGATGTTCGAGGAGATTTACGACAATCAGGCGAACCTTTTGAAAATCGATTAGTAGTGACATCAAAAGGAATATATTTGCAATAAAGTGAAAATTTTTCCGGACAAAAACCATGGAGAAAAAAAAGATACTGCTCGTTAATGATGTTCAACTTTTTCTGGAACAGGAAAAGACATTCTTTAACAGAGACCTGTTCAATCTGCTGCTGGCAAACAGCGGTGTCGATGCGCTCGCCATTATCCGGGAAGAGAAGCCTGATCTTGTTTTCATGGACCTCCATATGCCCGAAATGGACGGCGATAAATGCTGCCGGATAATAAAATCGGATCAGGAGCTGCACAAGATCCCGGTAATAATTGTGACAAGCGGCGTAAATGAGGAAGATTTCGATCGAAGCTGGCAATCGGGTTGTGACGATATTATTGTCAAGCCGATCAACCGCCTCTATTTTATGGCAATAACCAAAAAATACCTCAATATCCAGTTCAGAAAAACCCCGAGGCACATTGCCCGACTTCGCATGCACTTCGGCACTAATCAGGAGACGCTCCTCACGGAATATTCCTTAAACGTGAGCACAGGGGGGGTCTTTGTCGAAACGGAAAACCTTCTCCCGATCGATACCATACTGGCCTTGGAATTCATCCTGCCGCAGAATGTGGAGACCATCAGGTGCAATGGAAGAGTGGCCTGGGTTAACCGTACGGAACTGATGGTCAACCCGAATCTCCCGGTGGGAATGGGACTTCAATTCATAAATATTGCAATTAATGACATGAATGCCATCCGGGAGTATATAAAAAAAGAAGCCCTCATGCCTTTCTGGTAAAAGGGGATACACCGCACCCAACACCTTTTTTCGATGAAGATGTTACATTCTGGCGGCCAGGGCCTTTTCATACCCCAACTGAAACGCCTTTTTGTTCAGTTCCACGAATGCTTCAGGCACCCGGGCAAGCACAGCCTTTTCGGCGTTTGCCCTGGAAACCACGCCGGTGAGTGCTACCATGGCGCCAAGTGCCACGATATTTGCGACTATCTCGCGTCCCACTTCATTTTTTGCGGTATTTATTATGGGAAACATCGTTACATTGAAGTTCCCCTCGGGCATTCTCTTAACCATGTCGGAATCGAGGAGGAGCACCCCCCCCTCCTTCAGGTCATGTACATATTTGTCGCACGCCTCCTGTGTCAGGGCAAGCAGGGCGTCTACACTTGTCGCCTTCGGGTAGTCGATCGGAACGTCGGAGATTATCACCTCCGACTTGGATGCGCCGCCGCGCGCCTCGGGACCGTAGCTCTGGGACTGCACAGCCTGTTTACCCTCATATATAGAGGCGGCTTCGGCCATGATGACGCCGGCAAGGATCAAGCCCTGCCCACCAGCCCCGGAAAATCTCATTTCATATCTTCCAGACATCTTTAACTCCTTTGCCGGGGCATTTATTTAATGCCTCCCTGGGCTCGCTCTATCACCTTCTGATACTGTTCGCAATACTCCGGCTTATCTTCCTTGTAGAGTACACCTGTAAGGACCTTCCCCTGAAGCAGCTCGGGGGCCATCTTTTCGGCGGCCTTGACCGGCACGGCAACCTCCTTCAGGTGGTTCATCATCTCGATGACAGACTTGTACTTGTTGCGCCGGCCATAGGTGGTCGGGCAGTCATCGAGTATCTCCACGAAGGAGAAACCCTTATGTCTGACCGCCTCGACTATCAGCTTGTCGATCTGGACCGCGTGGTAGGCGGTGCCTCGGGCGACGAAGGTGGCGCCCGCGCCGATGGCGAGCTTGGCTATGTCGAAGGGGGGGTCGGGATTGCCGTAGGGTGTGGTGGATGCCTTGGCGCCGGTCGGTGTAGCGGGCGAGAATTGGCCGCCGGTCATGCCGTATATATGGTTGTTCATGAGGATATAGGTCATGTCGATATTTCTGCGGCAGGCATGGATGAAATGATTGCCGCCGATGGCCACTCCGTCGCCATCCCCCCCCACGCAGAAAACGGTCATCTCGGGCCGGGCCATCTTAACGCCGGTGGCGAACGCCGCGGCGCGGCCGTGGGCGGTGTGGAGGGTGCAGCAATCCATGTATCCGGGAAGGCGAGACGCGCAGCCGATGCCGGAGACTATACATGTCTTGTTTTTCTCCAGTTTGAGGGTATCG
>JBGQDJ010000299.1:0-4242 GCA_041495805.1 Geobacteraceae bacterium | reverse complement strand
GTTATCTTCGTCGGAGGATCACTCTTTTCAGGCATCTGCGGTTACCATTTCACGGAAAACCTGTCCTGGCTGGATTCGTTTCTTAATGCGGCGATGATTCTCGGAGGTATGGGACCGGTTGCCACAGTTCAGACCACGGCGGGTAAAATCTTCGCCGGCTGTTATGCTCTCTATTCGGGACTGGCAGTGCTTGCCGCCGTTGGTATCATGGCCGCGCCGATCATCCACAGGTTTCTACACCGCTTCCATATGGAAGACAAAACATCGCCATAAGCTATAAAATTCTCGTGAGTCACAAATGTTTTCGATGGGAGTGAACCATGAATTCTTCAAACAAGAAAAGAGAAAAGCGATCTCCAACACTCTTCGACAGTAACGCGGCATACACCGCCGCTTAGGTCAAGAGCGGCTGGGCCGCTACAGGTTTAAGCCAAGATTATAATCAGGCAGAGAGCAGCGCTGCGGGAAGGAGCGAAACGTTGAAAAGACCAGCGGAGTATTTTCGGGCCGGAACCGGCGCCGTGATCATTGATGGGAGGGGCTTGGTACTCGCCCTGGAGCGGGCGGGGATAGCCGGGGCCTGGCAGTTCCCCCAGGGCGGTCTGAAAGAGGGAGAAGAGCCGCTAGCCGCTGCCTACCGGGAGATCGCCGAGGAGACCGGCATCGCTGAGAGCGAACTGGAACTGCTGGAGAGTGCTCCCGAACCTCTGGCGTACGAGCTTCCTCACGAAGCCCGCACCGCTAAGACCGGCCGGGGACAGGTCCAGTACTGGTTCCTCTTCCGCTTCCTTGGCAATGATAACGCCATAAACGTGGAACAGGGAGGGGAATTCCGCCACTGGCGATGGCTCCCTTTCCCCGAACTCCTGCAAAAAACCGTTGAATTCCGCAGGCCGGTTTACCGGCGGCTGGCTGAACTGTTTGGGTCATATCTTGTCCGGCAGGATCGGACTGACCCTGAAGGTTCACCCTGACAATATTTATCTCTTATCAAAGTCATCACATGTAAACAGAGTTGACACTGTAAACTCCGTTCACATATCCATTAAATACTTGCCCATCAGCATTCTACAGCTATCTGCCGCCCTTTGCGCAAACAAAGTTTACATATCCGTTTTTCCTCGCAATGCAACATATCGACTAAGCTCTTGATTAAGCAGACTTAAGATAATTGGCATAATTTGTGGTATAGTAATTCATTCTTCATCTTTTCTGAAATATGAAGAATGCAGGAACGACCACTTCATTCTGAAAGTAGAGCAGCATCTAATATCTCAACGAAAGGAGACGAAAATGAGTTATCACTTCAGGAATCTCGTATTCGAAGGGGGAGGAGTCAAGGGGATCGCCTACGTGGGTGCGCTCCAGGAAATGGCGAAGAGGAATGTCCTGCAAGACATTTTGAGGGTCGGCGGCACTTCCGCCGGTGCAATTACCGCAATCCTTGTCGGGCTGAACTATACCATCTCCGAGATCGACACTATCCTGCGAAGCCTCGACTTCAATAAATTCATGGACGACACGTGGGGTGTGGTAAGGGACACGGATCGCCTGTTGAACGAATTCGGCTGGTATAAAGGGGACTATTTCCGCGACTGGATCGCCGGCATTATCAAGGATAAGACAGGGAACGGCGAATCGACCTTTAACGACGTTTTCACCATGAAAGCGGCAAAAGGTTTCAGGGACCTCTATTTCGTCGGCACCAATCTGTCGACAAAATTCGGCGAGGTCCTATCTTACGAGCATACCCCGCGCATGTGTGTTGCTGATGCAGCGCGCATCTCCATGTCGATTCCTCTCTTCTTTGCCGCCAAGAAGAGCTTCAGAGGCGATCTGTACGTGGACGGCGGAGTGCTGGACAACTACCCGGTGAAGCTGTTCGATCGCCAGAAGTATGTGGAAAAATACGCAAATATCCCGGAGTATTACCAGCAGGAGAATGATGCACTCACTGCCGCGGGAAAAGAGAACAGCCCGTATGTTTTTAATCAGGAGACCATTGGCTTCCGCCTCGACTCATCCAAGGAAATTGCGGTGTTCCGCGATAACGCGGAACCTGCTCACGCGCAAATCAATGACTTCTTCGACTATGCCAAGGCACTTATCGGCACGATCCTGAACAGCCAGGACAGTACTCACCTTCATAGTGACGACTGGCAGAGGTCGATCTATGTAGATTCGCTTGGCGTTGGGGCAACAGATTTCAGCCTGAGCAATGAAACCAAGCAAAAGCTGGTCGATTCGGGTGTCGCCGGGGTGGAAAGTTATTTCAAGTGGTATGACGATCCGAACAACCACCCGGTCAACAAGCCATAGGCAAGCTGAGAGGCTTTGCAATGCCAAGCTGAAGTGCGCTTACGGAATTGGCGCAGGGGCATGGAAAGGTTTTGACTGGGACACCATGAACAGGCTTTATGGGAATGGATACAAATCCGACGCGGAAGGGATGGCAAAAGTAGCAACACGGTTGACCATCTGCTCGATATCGGTTTAGGATGGTACGGCTCTCCTCGAATCAAAGCTGGTTTCTGGAGAGTTGAACCTGTCAGTTTGACTCAGATTTCAACCCCGCTGCTTCAAAAGGATTATTCATGCTCAAGAAAACCAGGCCGAAAAATTATAAACGATCTCCTCTAGGGCAGCCTTCAGATTGGAGGGAGCCCAGGACTAAAAGGATACGCCCCCTTCTATTTGCCCTCCTCATCATGCCGTTGGGATTCTTGCTGCTCCTTGCCTGCCTGCTTGTCGAAAGGGAGCCCCTGATCGTCGAAACCTCCGTCCCCACCGTCGATTCCGCGCTTCGCGCCAGGAACCTGGCCAGGGTTGTTCTCGACACTCTCAATGATCGGCGGGAAACCGCATCGATTACAGCATCGGAAGATGACCTGAACGCCGTGATGACACTGGTGGGAAGAGGAGCGCAGCGCTTTTCGGGGAGGGTCAGGGTAACCCCCGGGATAATGTTTGTGAGGGTGAGCGTGCGCCTGCCGATAAACCTGGTGGGACTATACCTGAATCTGCGGGGAGAATTGCTTCCTGATGAACGGGGGCTGAACATCAACCTGGTGAAGATCGGCAAGATTGGGTTTCCCCGGCCGATGGCGCTGTGGCTGCTGAAAGGGGCCCTCAACCTGGGGCTGGGAAACAGCGAGGGCTCCGCGCTGCTGGGATCTGTGCAGTCAATGAACCTCACCGGAAATACTGTCATCGTAAGCCTGCGCTCGGTGCCACAGCTAAAGGAGCGGCTGAAGCGTTTGCAGGTTTTTCTGTCCAAAATGCGCGATATCGGCCAGGGGGGGAATGCGCCATGGGACAGCTCGCTGGTAAGTCACTACTATGCGCGGCTTCTGGAGACAGGTCAAAATTTCCAGACGGTCCCCCCTCCGTCACTGGCCGCCTACCTGGGACCTCTCTTCCGGCTCGCCCGTGATAGGTCGGTAACAGGAGACCCGGTCCGAGAGAACAGTGCGGCGTTACTGGCCCTTGGCATTTATCTGGGAGACCCCCTTTTCGACAAGCTGGCCGGACTCGGACTCAAAACGGAATTGCTGGCCCGCTCTTCGTACACGCAGGGGGTGCATCTGGGTGGGCGACAGGACCTGCGCCTCCATTTCATTATTTCAGCCGGCCTCAAGCTCCTTACGGACCAGGGGATCAGCGCCGCCATCGGTGAATTCAAGGAACTTCTTGATGCCGGAAGGGGGGGGAGCGGCTTCAGCTTTGTGGATCTGGCCGCTGACCGCGCCGGCATCCGCTTTGCCGAGGCAGCCGCCGATCCCAATGGGGGAGCCCGTCGCCTCCAGGAGCTTCTCTCCGGCAATCCTTCGGAGCAACTCTTTTTTCCACTTGTTGCCGACCTGCCGGAGAACATGCCCAAGGACCAGTTTGAGCAGCGCTACAGGGGCGTTAACAGTGCAACATACAATAGCATGGTGAGGGAGATAGACCGGCGTATCGATAGATGCCCGGCCTATGGCGGGATTCCTCGCTCTTGAAAATGGTCGAGCTGCATTGATATACATGTCTGCCATTGACGAAGGAAAATGCTGATCCCCATCGCCAAAGTCAATATTCGATTCGGCAGTAGTCGGCTTCCTACGGGTTGCAACGCCTTGTGCATACGCTATATGGTTTAAAGTGTGAAGGGGGTTACAAAAATTCCCCTTTCTTATACAATGGCCTTGAATATTATTTGCATTGGGATTACTATTTAGTTTCCATCCGGAAACGGTCCTTTTC
>JBGQDJ010000298.1:0-4259 GCA_041495805.1 Geobacteraceae bacterium | reverse complement strand
GTGATCGAATCTCTTCGTGCTGAAAAAGGAAGACTAGAAAAGTTGAACTTCAGGAATTTTGTCAAAACCATTTCAGTGCTGCATTCATCGGCCCCTAAATCCCCAGCGCTTCAGCCAGATGCAGCAGATCGCCGTCCGGGCTTTTCGTGCCGTTTACCACCAGCTCAAGGGGATAGACGCCCAGGACGCTGCATGAGATGCCGACCATAATCCCCCTCTTCCCCTCCATCAAGAGCTCCACGGACTTTTTGCCGAAGCGGCTCCCCAGGAGCCGGTCGAAGACGGTCGGCGCGCCGCCGCGCTGGTAATGGCCCAGCACCGTAACCCTGGTCTCGAAGCCGATAGTATCCTTGATGCTGTCGGCAATCTGCTGGGCGCTGCCGGCCCCTTCGGCAAGAATGATTATGGAGTTGTCCCGACCCTCTTCGTAACGTGTCCTGAGACGCATGCATATCTCGCCAAGGTCGATTTCCCGCTCCGGAACCAGGGCGAATTCGGCGCCGGTGGCAATGGCGCTCACGCTGGCCAGATAGCCGGAGTTGCGCCCCATGACCTCGATGACAAAGGCACGGGCATGGGAGCTTGCAGTGTCCTTGATGCAATCGATTGCATAGATGATGTTGTTCAGCGCCGTATCCACTCCAAGCGCCATATCGGTGCCGGGAATGTCGTTGTCGATGCTGGCGGGTATTCCTACGACCGGGAATCCGAGATGGTGCAGGGCAAGCGCGCCGGCAAGTGAGCCGTCGCCGCCGGCAATTATCAGCCCCTCGATCCCTAACCCCTTCAGGATCTCCAGTGCCTTCTGCTGCCCCTCGGGGGTCCTGAACTCCGGCGAACGGGCCGACTGGAGCAGTGTCCCCCCCCGGTGGATGGTCCCCGAGACCGCCAGGGAGTCAAGGGTGATGCAATCTCCTTTCATAAGCCCCAGGAAACCCTTGCGGAAGCCGACTATTTCAAGGTTAAGGCGAAGCGCGGTACGCACCGCACCACGGATAGCCGCGTTCATCCCCGAACAGTCGCCGCCGCTGGTGAGAATTCCGATTTTTTTCATGATCCTTCCTTTTTCCCCTTCCGCCACTCCATCCGTTCCTTTATCGCCTTCTCATAGCCGTGCCCGGCGGGGTCATAGAACTTGCTCCCCTGGAGCTGGTCAGGGAGATACTCCTGCGCAACATACCCCTCCGAGAAGTCGTGGGCGTAACGGTATCCCTTGTGGTAGCCGAGATCCTTCATGAGACGGGTGGGTGCGTTCCTGATATGTAGCGGCACGGGAAGGGCGCCGCTGTTGCGCACCTCCCCCTGAGCCGCTTCGATCCCCATATAGGAGGCGTTTGACTTGGGAGCGGTGGCGAGGTAGGTCACGGCCTGGGCCATGATTATGCGCCCTTCGGGAAGCCCGACCAGCTGGAATCCCTGAAGGGCGGCCACCGCCACCTGAAGGGCGCGCGGGTCGGCGTTGCCGATGTCTTCAGAGGCGAGGATCACCATGCGGCGCAGGATAAAAATCGGGTCCTCCCCGGCTTCGAGCATCCGCGCCAGCCAGTAGAGGGCCGCATCCGGGTCGCTGCCACGCATCGACTTGATGAAGGCGGAGATGACGTTGTAATGCTCTTCTCCCCCCTTGTCGTAGAGTAGCGGCTTTTTCTGGACCGCCTCCCGGGCAGTCTCCAGGTCGATCGATCCATCTTTCACCAGCCGCGCCGCCGTTTCCAGGGTATTGAGGGCCACCCGGGCGTCACCGTCGGCGTCACCGGCCATGAAATCAATGGCGTCATCACTCGTTGACAGCCCCAGCCCGCCAAGCCCCCTTTCCGGCTCGGCCAGGGCATGGCGCATTATCCTTTTCACCTCTTCGTCAGTCAACGGATTGAGCACCAGGACCTTGCAGCGGGATAGGAGCGGCGCGATCACCTCGAAGGAGGGATTTTCCGTTGTGGCGCCGATAATGGTGAATACCCCCTTTTCCACATAGGGGAGGAAGGTGTCCTGCTGGGATTTGTTGAAGCGGTGGATCTCATCGACGAAGAGGATGGTCTTTTTGCCGTGGTATCTGCGCACCTCTTCGGCCTCTTTAACGATCTCCCGAATCTCCTTGACCCCCGACAGTATGGCGGAAAAGAAGATGAAATGCGCCTTGCTCGCGTTCGCTATGATCCGCGCCAGGGTGGTCTTGCCGGAGCCTGGCGGGCCCCAGAAGATGAGGGAGGTTATCTGGTCCGACTCTATCAACTGGCGAAGAAGCTTCCCCTGGCCGAGGAGGTGCTCCTGACCGACGAACTCGTCGAGTGTGCGGGGGCGCATCCTCTCGGCCAGCGGCGCTTCCCTCAGTGTGTCGGCAGCGGCTTTTGTATCAAAAAGGTCCATAAGTACCTGGTTGCTGGTCACTGGTTGCTGGTTGCTGGTCACTGGTTACTGGTTGCTGGTTGCTGGTTGCTGGTCGCTGGTCACTGTTCACTGGTCGCTGGTCACTGGTCGCTGTTCACTGTTCACTGTTCCCTGTCCCCTGCTTTCCCGGCTCCACCGTGCAGACATTTTCCTTGACGCAATGGTGGATGGTATCGCTTACCGCAAACGTCTCCACCCCCCAGATATCCCTCGCATATTCGGCTATAGTCCGGTCGCTGGAAAATTTGCCCATCCCCGCGGCGTTCAGGATGGACCTGCGCGCCCATTCGTACTGGTCCCGGTATAGCTCGCTCACCTCTTCCTGGCAGGCAATGTACGACGCATAATCAGCCATGATCATATATTGGTCCCCCTGATTTAGTATGGCGTCGACTATCGGCTTGAAAAGGTCGCGGTTATCCGGTGAAAAGTACCCTTCGGAGATCATGTCGATGAGTTTCCTCAATTCAGGGTTGCGGTAATAATAATCTCTTGGGTTGTAGCCTTTGCCCTTCAAGGCCGTAACCTCAGGCTCATCCAGTCCGAAGATGAAGATGTTGTCATGCCCGACCTGATCCATGATCTCGATATTGGCGCCGTCAAGTGTGCCGATGGTAAGGGCGCCGTTCAGGGCAAATTTCATGTTCCCGGTACCCGATGCCTCGGTGCCGGCAGTGGATATCTGCTCCGACAGGTCCGCCGCAGGGAAGATCTTCTCCGCAAGTGAAACCCCGTAATTTTCGAGAAACACCACCTTCAGCCTCTCCCCCACGTCCGGGTCACAGTTGACAACGCTCGCAACGGCGTTCACCAGTCTCATGATCAGCTTGGCTATTATGTAGGAGTGGGCGGCCTTGCCGCTGAAGATAACGGTCCGCGGCACATAGTCGAGAGAAGGGTTCTCTTTGATCCTGTTATAAATGGTGATGACATGGAACACGTTCAGAAGCTGCCGTTTGTATTCGTGGAACCTCTTGACCTGGCAGTCGAAGAGGGAATCTATATTCACCTCTAAATGATTGTGGCGGAGTATGTAGTCGGCAAGACGGCGCTTGTTCTCCAGCTTCACCTCCATCCAGCGGTTGCGGAACTCGGGCTTCTCCGCAAGGGGACGGAGCTTATCCAGCTCGAAAAGATCGGTCGTCCATTCATCCCCGATACTGGCGTCGATGAGGGAGGAGAGCGGCGGGTTTGCCAGCTTCAGCCACCGGCGCTGGGTTATGCCGTTGGTCTTGTTGTTGAACCGCTCCGGATACATATCGTAGAAGTCGCGGAACACCACCTTCTTCAGGATTTCCGTATGGATCGCGGCGACCCCATTCACGGAATGACTGCCGACAATGGCCAGGTACGCCATTCGGACCCTCTTCTCCCAGTGCTCTTCGATGATGGACATGCGTTCGAGCCTTTCGGCGTCTCCGGGAAAGCGGGACCGGACTTCGGCAAGGAAATGGTCATTGATCTCATAGATTATCATCAGATGCCGGGGGAGGATATGCTCGAAAAACCAGACAGGCCATTTTTCCAGGGCCTCGGGAAGAATGGTGTGGTTTGTATAGGCAAAGGTCCTGACTGTTATCTCCCACGCCTCATTCCATTCCATCCTCTCGTGGTCGATGAGGATCCTCATCAGTTCAGGTATGGCAAGGGCCGGATGTGTGTCGTTCAACTGGATGGCGACCTTGTCGGGAAGGAGACGGAGATCGTCATGGGATTTGCGGAAACGGTAGATTACGTCATAGATGGTCGCCGAGGCAAGGAAGTACTCCTGCTTGAAACGGAGTTCCTTACCCTCCGGGATGTCATCGGCAGGATAGAGAACCTTGGAGATATTCTCCGAGACCATCTTCTTTTCAACCGCCCTTATGTAG
>JBGQDJ010000297.1:0-4277 GCA_041495805.1 Geobacteraceae bacterium | reverse complement strand
GTTTGAATGTGCAAGATACAAGTTATCCAAGACGATGTCAGATAAGGATATTCCGGATGATATATGGCCTAATGAAGGAGGAAATTAATCATTAAGAGAAAAGTGCCAATCGATGCAACGTTGAGATAGATCTGCTGCATCTATTACATTTGTGCCAAAATACATGTAGATATAATTATTGTCTAAAGTTGCGCTTCAACTAATGGGTAGATGAATATCCTGCAATTTCCTTGTCGTTCTGTTCTTGCGATTTCACCGATTGTCTCGATTACCCTTCCCACCAGTTCGTCGGCTGCAATAATTTTGACTTTAATTCTTGATATAACGCCAACCATATATTCAGTTCCTCTCTGGAACGCAGCGTTCCCTTTTCTACGGCCTTTGTTTACGAACCGGCTGACCATAATTTTCTCAATACCTATTTTCAGCAAGGCGGCTTTGACTTCATCCAGATTGGCCGTGCTGATGACCGCTTCTATAACTTTCATGGAACACCTCCCATTTGGAAGCATAATTGTTTCTAGACATCATCCTGATCCGCTGATTTGAAAAGACTATGCTTTTTAGCGAGATCGTAAAGGGTGGGCCTGCTTATACCCAGTAATTCCGCTGCTTTTGCCATGTTACCCCCATTTCCGATGGCAATGCTTATTATCTCACGTTCCGCCCTGTCACGCGCCTCTTTCAGAGTCATCCCAGCAATCGTTATATCTTTTTCCTGCAAAGGTTGCCCTGTAAAACCCAGGGCATCGGGTTCAATAAGAGATGCATCTGACATTATTACCGCTCTCTGTATCCTGTTCTCCAGTTCCCGCACATTCCCCGGCCACTCGTAGGTTTCGATCATCTTCAGGGAAGATGCGCTGAATCCCCGCGCCCTTTTCCTCATACCGGCGCTGAACCTGTTCAGAAAGAGGTTTGCCAGGAGGATGACATCGTCCCCCCGTTCACGAAGCGGGGGAAGGCTGATCTGGATGACAGCCAGCCGGTAGAAAAGGTCTTCACGGAAGGCACCATCCTCGGTCATCTTCGTGATATTCCTATTTGTGGCGGCAATTATCCTGGAGTCAACAATGATGTCCTCTCTGCCGCCAACCCTCTGGATCACCTTTTCCTGCAAAAAACGGAGGAGTTTTACCTGGAGATTCAGGGGGAGTTCTGCGATCTCATCGAGAAAGAGGGTCCCTTTATGGGCGTATTCGACTTTTCCCTGCACGCGGGTATGGGCTCCACTGAAAGCCCCTTTTTCGAAGCCGAACAGCTCCGATTCCAGTAGGTTTTCCGGAATCGCCCCGCAGTTGATGGGGATAAATGTCTCGTTCTTTCTCAGACTCAGTGCATGGATTGCCTTGGCGACCAGTTCCTTGCCTGTCCCGCTTTCTCCGGTTATAAGCACCGACACGTCTGAGGAAGCAACCTTGCGGATGGTGGAGAATATTTCCTGCATCCGGGGGGAGTGGCCGATAATCCCGCCGAGATCGAAGTTCTGCTTTTCGAGTGTAGCCATCAGGAGTGAATTTTCATCCTCTATGGCGGAGAGGTGATAAGCCCTGCTGAGGATAATCTTCAGATCACCCAACTCGATCGGTTTCTGATAAAAATCATAGGCGCCGCCCTGCACGGCCCGGAGGGCATTTTCTCTCCCTTCATTGCCGGTAATTACAATCACCTTGGTGGATGGAGCCATGCGCAGCATCTCTTCAAGACAGCGGAATCCTTCCTCGGCGCCATCCTCATCGGGAGGAAGTCCGAGGTCGAGGGTGACGACTTTCGGGGAATGTTTCTTGAAAAGAGAGATCGCCTCAGAACGGGTTCCTGCCGTAAAGAGTTCATACTCTCTTCCGAGCCCCCAGCGGAGCTGTTTGCGTATCTCTTCGTTATCATCAACAACCATCAGTTTTTTCATCATTGCTCCGGATAAAAAAGATGCAGCGTATAGCGTTTAGCGTTTAGCGTTTAGAAAAAACTAATCGCTGCCCGCTAATCGCTAATTACTGCCTTCGGCAGCCAGACTGTAAATTCCGAACCTTTATTGAGTTCGCTTATTACTTCTATCTTTCCGCCATGGGCCTCTACAATCTTCTTGCACTGGTAAAGCCCGATACCCAATCCCTTCTTCTTCGTGCTTTTAAATGGTGTAAAAAGGCTATTGCGGAGGAAATCTTCTGATATGCCGCATCCTTTATCTTTTACAAGCAAAAACGGCGATTCCGCCAATCCAACCTCCACTTCCACCGGATCTTCTCCCACTGTTGCCTCAATTGCGTTCAGAATAAGGTTGAGGGCCACTTTCTGGATCTCTTCCCGGTCGACATCGGCGATTACCTGCTCGCCTGACACCTGCAATTTCCCTCCCTTTACCATCAGTGCGGTCTCATTTGCCAATTTCAAAAGATCTACAGGAGTGCGTTGCAATGAAAGTTTCTCAGGGAGTTGCTTCAAGCGGGAGATCAGATTGTTCATCTTTGTAACGGTATTTCCAAGGGAGTCGAGCAGGTCATCCTGGAACTCGGGAACGTTGATATATTCTTTCCCATTATCCACCATGAGCGACAATGCGGAAACGAGGTTTTTCAGGTCATGCATCACGAATGTGGAGACCCTACCCATAGCCGCCATTTCCCTGGATCTGGTCAATTGTTCCGAAAGACGCAGATTCAGCAGGGCTGATGCTGCCTGTTTAGCAAGGGTTTTCATAAGGTCGAAGTCTTCATAGTTATATGTCTCGTTCCTATTAAGCGGCCTTCCAAGTATGACGAATCCGCCCATTCGTTCATCCACCATGAGGGGGATGGCAAAGGTGATCGAGTTGGTTTTGAAAAACTCCTTTTGATCTTCATCTCCGAAATTAATGGAAACCTGTTGGGGATCGGAGACCCCCCCGCCACTGGCTATGAATTCAGTGATTGCCTCCTTTTCCCGAAAGGTCAGGGAGAGGGGTTCGATTCCAATCTCCGCAGCCTGCCGGTATCTTTCCAGTTCCTGGTCAGGAATGAAGAGCGCCCCGCACCCCATACCAAATGTGTCACAGAACCCGGTTATGATCGACAGCAAGAGGTCGTCATCGGTTCTGGAAGAGGAAAGTCTATCCGTGAACTGGAGCCACTGGGTACGGTAATCGTACTTGTTCCTGTAAAAATTCTTGTTGATGAAGACTCGAATTTTACGGCGCACCGATTCAGAAAGGAGAGTTATGAGTAGGCCGAGTCCGGACAAAAAAGCCACGGCTATCAACATCGGACGCTGTGACCTGTCGCCGAAATACTTCATTCCCTCTCCCATCAACCCGAGTCCAGTCAGATAGACCCCTACCGCGAGTAGCGCAAACGATTTATATAACATCTGCTGCGACACATAGACCTTGACCCCGTTTCCCCGTTTCAGTCGGGAGTATGCCATCATGGCCACGGCTACTATGAGGATTGACGTCCTGGCCGGTAAAAGTTCCATATTGATGGTCCGGAAGAGAAGGGCCTGGCTGTAATAAAAGATCAATACCGCCAACAGTACACCTGCGCCGAGAAGTTCGAACTTAATCTTCCAGCGTGAAGAGTGGGTCGCGCTGGTCAGGGTCATCTCCAGGTTTATGAGTGGAATAATGAGGTAAATGAGCAGCAAAAGGTAAAAGATGAATCCGGCGTTACCCAGGAATAGCACCCTTTCCGAAGAAAAATCGGGCGAATAAAAGAAAGAAGTGATTGGGAGCATGAGAACGCTGGCAACGAACAGGGGAGAAGCGGCAAAGATGAGGCGCTGCCAGAGAGATACGGTCCTGATATCGCTCTGCCGCGCATAGGTGAGGGTAAACCAGAGCCATATCGGAGGGAGCAACGCCTCAACAGCTAGGGCAAATCTTTTCCAGTACAAGATATCTGACGGGTTAATCAACGCCAGCAAGTCAAAGAGTTCCAGGGCAGCGGCCGACAGAACTGCTGCCGACAAGGATAGGGGGATGGCCTTTCTCCCTTTCCGGACGTGAAGAAAGAGAAGATAGATGACACAGAGGGATATTGCAGTTATGGAAATTATTGTTTGCATAGTCATGGTTTTAAATTAATTGCATAATGGGTTAAGTAATTTGGATTACAAATTTGGATTACACGAACCATGCCAGTGTCTGTTGAACAGTATTATTCGATAAAACAATAAGTTAAATATTGAGGAGAGGTATTATCCATTGTATGTGATGTTAAAGAATTTTGAACGATGAAGAGTTAAACAGGATAAGAACAGGCGGTGTGAAATATTCGAAGATTATGTTAAGTTTTTTGCGAATG
>JBGQDJ010000296.1:0-4300 GCA_041495805.1 Geobacteraceae bacterium | reverse complement strand
TTGGGATTATCCGGCTTTACCTCGTAAATCTCATCCATCTCTTCTGAAGCAATATTTAAGACCACTCCCGATTTTACCAGACGTTTACGCATGATGCGGTCGGATAGGACATCAAGGGCAAGCTGTTCTTCGCCGTAGAGGTTGGAAGTCCCCGCAACACCCAGGTCACCGGTCCTCACCGCGTTGATCACATATTTGCTCGCTTCCGCTATCTCGCAGATAAGATGTATGAGGTTGTCCTCAATGTTCTGTTCGCGCAGATGGCGCCGCAGGTCAATCTGAAATTTTGATTTTCCCGGCTCGCTTGTCATAAAAAACCTCCTCATATTGGAGCATTATAACTACGTTGAGATTAGTTGAATTAGGTGCGCAAATCAAGCAAAAAGTACATTCGGGGCTTACCTACCTTGACATTGGCTCTATCTATGGTATTCAATTATTCCATTAATTCGCATGCGATCTCAATGGAGCATTAACTATGGATCAAAGCACCAGAAGAAAATTCCTCGCGACCTGCCTTGGCGCCATTGCAGCGGCCGGGGGAGGAGCTACGCTGTATCCAGTTTATAAATACCTCGCGCCCGGCAAAGGGGATGAAGGTCTGGCCAAGGCAAGCTTTCCTGAATCCGAGATCCCGGCGGGTGGCGCAAAGTTCTTCAATTTCCGCGGTGAGACTGGCGTTGTCATCCGGAACAAAAACGGTGAACTGGTTGCTTTTTCCGCCGTTTGTACCCACCTTGGCTGCATAGTGCAATGGGAGAAGGAAAAACAGGACTTCCTCTGCCCCTGCCACGCCGGGAGGTATACCATGGACGGGATGGTGATTGCCGGACCTCCCCCACGACCACTGGCCAAGCTCACCGTCAATGTTGCCAACGGCACCGTCACCATAGGATAAGATAGACGTAAAAAACCCGGAACCTTTCAACCAGGGTCAGGAGATTTGAATGATATTTGTTAAAAGGATTTATGAGTGGATCGAGGTGCGCCTGGGGGTCAAGGAACTGGTAGCGAAAGAACTTACCGGATATCTCCTGCCGCGCAACATAAACTTCTGGTACTCCATGGGAAGCATAATCCTCTTCATTTTCGCCGTGCAGGTTGTAACGGGGATGCTTCTGCTCGTATATTACGTGCCCGACGCGGACAAGGCCTTTTCCAGCGTGACCGCGATCATGAACAGGGTCCCCTTCGGCTGGCTGATCCGCACCTGTCATGCAATCGGCTCCAGCATGATGGTCCTGTTCCTCCTTTTGCACATGCTTTCCGTTATGTTCATGGGGAGCTACAAGAGGCCACGGGAACTTAACTGGCTCTCCGGGTTCATACTCTTTACCCTGGTCCAGGTCATCTGCCTGACAGGCTATCTCCTTCCATGGAGCCAGCTCTCGTTCTGGGCAACCACGGTGGCGACAAACAGCATCGGCGCGATCCCACTTGTCGGCCAGTTCATCGTGGAATTCCTGCGCGGCGGCAAACTGGTGGGCCCTCCCACGCTGGGGAGGTTCTTCACCCTCCATGTAGCGGTGATCCCTGTTTTGATAGCATCCGTAGTGGGAGTTCACCTCTTTTTCCTGGAGAGGATCGGGGTCTCCACACCTCCGTTCGGTCTCGATAATACCAAGAACCGCTGGCGAGGGGACGCATTCCGTTATGACGAGCATACTGGCGGCATTCCCTTTTTTCCCAATTACATTCTGCAGGACATGACCTCGATTGCCATCTACTTCACCCTGTTCGCCGCCGTGGTCTTTTTCTGTCCGGGCATCTTTTTTCCGAATGACGCATTCATCCAGGCAAACCCGTTTCAGACCCCGGCCCACATCAAGCCGGAATGGTATTTCCTCGCCAACTACCAGACCCTGAAACTCTTCCCCAATGAATTCATCGGACTCTCCATCCAGGGGGCTGCCATGACTTTCCTGGCGCTTCTTCCATTCATCGACTGGGGAAATGAAAAACATCCCCTGAAACGCCCGCTCTTCATGGTCTGCGCAATCGGCGGGATACTCCTCTACATCGGGCTCAGCATTTGGGGACACTACTCATGAAACTTGAGAGAGAATCGATGAATAACCTGTTAACCTGCATAAGCCTTGCATTGCTTGTTGTCTGCATAGTCAAGCCGGTCGCGGCCGCAGATGTTTCCGCCCGGGATGAAATTGTCTGCATCCGATGCCACGGCGCCCAGCCCGGCAGGCTTGGCGAGCCGGTAAAACTCTGGCGGGAAAGCATCCATGCCGCCAACGGCATTGCATGCAATAACTGCCATGGCGGGGACCCTAAAGACGCCGTCAATGCCATGAGTCCTGCCAGGGGGTTTCTCGGCGCGCCGAAAGAGACCGCTATCCCCGCTTTTTGCGGCCGCTGTCATGTAGGAGTAGCCAAGGATTATCTTAGCAGCGCCCATGGCAGGGCGCTCGGCAAGGGGGGGCCAACCTGCGTGACCTGCCACGGCAATCATCTGGTAGTCAAGGCCACACTCGACATCATCAATGAAAAGAAATGCTCGGCATGCCACGATTACGAGCGGGCGAGGACAATCAAGGATGCCATGCAGCAAACCGAAGGACTGATTGTGTCTATCGGGGGAAGAATCGACAGCTTCAAGGGAGAAGGCGTGGACACCGACAGGCTGGAGAAGGGGCTCTTTTCCGTCAGGAACCGGTTCCATACCCTGTTTCACAATGTGGATGTGGGGATGGTCAAACAGGAGTCTGCCCGGATCAACACAGAACTGAACAGCATCGCGGGCTCATTGGATAAAATCGACGAACAGCGCAAAAAACGGAAGCTTGCCGGGGCAGCGGTTGTCGGCGGGGCACTTCTGGCGGCGCTCGTCTTCTATCTCCTGCGCAAGAGTTATGACTAGCCGGGAAGATTCCTACGAGTGAGTTGAAAAATCAGGCGTTCTTCGTTAACTGTTCTTCCGGTAAATCCCCGGGCATCCTGTCGCTCCGGAGAAACCAGATGAGAGCCAGGGCAGGAGCAGACCAGAGAGCCCCCCAGAACAACGAATTCATGATGCCGGTGAATATGTAGGAAAATGACGGCGAACTGGATGATATCCTCACCCAATCGAAAAAGCCCGCAATCTCATGGATCACACCCATGGCAACACCTACCCAGGCGCCACGTATCAGCTCCCTGCGCGCACCCCCCTTCCGCGCCAGCAACAGGCCGGCAGCCGCAATGAAATATGCGCTGTAAAGGGTTATCAGCCAGGGAACCAAAGCGAGCCGGAAGAAGAGACTCGTTCCGGACTCCGGTTCCACAAAAGGCTCCGAAAGTATCGTCTGCCAATCTTTTCCATAGTAATTCATCAGATCGGAAACCCCGTAAAGCAGTAGCATCCCTCCAACGGCAATGCAGATAATTCCGGTAATCCGGACCGTTTGGGGAATGCTGACCTTTACCGGACCGCTTTCATCCGCAAAGGTATTAACCAGATCAGGATTTCTGTGCGAGCGCGTCAGCGCCTCGTTGTCGCGCTGGACCTGCTCGACATCCTTTTTCTTCCGGATCTTTTCCCGGTAACTGCTCCCCACCAGCCCGCACTTGGGGCAGACAGCAAACAACTCTTCGGTAAATGTCGAATACTGGCAGGCCGGGCAGATATTCATCAGGTCCTGGCTACCCGCTGGAGCAGGTGGTTTCGCCACATGGAAGCTGTTCTTGCAGCGAGGACATTTGAGTTCGCGACCAC
This sequence comes from Geobacteraceae bacterium, assembly GCA_041495805.1. Classification (GTDB taxonomy): domain Bacteria; phylum Desulfobacterota; class Desulfuromonadia; order Geobacterales; family Geobacteraceae; genus JBGQDJ01. The sequence goes on along the minus strand of JBGQDJ010000296.1, from coordinate 594 downwards.
CGGCGGGAAGTTCCACTTCATTAATCTTGCCGGACAGATGGCAGGAGGGACATTCGATTTTCATTGGCCAACCCGTTCCTCTTTCTGAAAATGGTCTTTATCATATCAGGAATTTCCCCAAAGGTAAATACCGTCCGGACATCTCAATGCTCCTGCTCTCCCTATCTGCCATGGTCCCGTTGCGCCATAACGCTCAAGCAAGCAGACGATAAATGTGCTATAATATTAAATTGTGGGAATCTACCAGTGGTACCTCTGGAGGGACTACACAATGGCCGATACATCATCGACTTATTCTAAGATTAAAATTCTTGTCGTTGAGGATGAACTGATCATCGCCAAGGGGATAGAAAAGCGCCTGACGGCTATGGGCTATGCAGTGACCGGTTCTGTGGCTTCAGGTGAGGAGGCACTGATAAAAGCCCTTGAGACTTCCCCAGACCTTATTATCATGGACATTCATCTGCAAGGAAATATGGACGGGGTGGAGACGGCTGAAAAGATCCATTCCGTTGCCGACATACCGGTCATCTATCTCACTGCATACGCTGACCCGGACTCTCTGCGCCGCGCAAAACTGACCGAGCCTTTCGG
>JBGQDJ010000295.1:0-4305 GCA_041495805.1 Geobacteraceae bacterium | reverse complement strand
GTGGCGCCGTGCTTTTTGAGGATATGCACAATCTCCTCGATATTGCTGCGAATCACCATTGGGTCTGAACCCTGTAAACCGTCGTTGACGCCGATTTCCAGGATCACTATGTCGGGCTTGAGCCCAAGCACCCGATTTAAGCGCGCCAGGGTCTCGCCGCTTGTCTCCCCGCTTATGCCGGCGTTTATCACACGCCACATGTACCCCGATTCTTGGAGTTTTCTCTCCAGGCGTGCCGGATAGGCCTCCTTCTCCTTGACTCCGTATCCTTCGGTAAGGCTGTCGCCGAGGGCGATAATGGTCTTCTCATATGACATTTGCCCATCCTTCCCGGTTGGCCCCGGATTTCCCCATCACCGCCGTTACCAACCCGCCATATAGATAACATTACATATCATCATATCTCCAATAACCGATTTTTTTCTTTGCACAGCAGCCAGGTGTCAATACGGATTTTCAGAAATGGCCTTCGGCCGCGATGATCACGCCGAAACGGCGCTTCTACAGTTCTCTTTTCTTCTGCATGAGCGCAAGAGCCCGTCCGGTGACGTTTTCAACGGTAAAGCCGTATTCGCGGAGCACCTCCCCGCCGGGGGCGGAGGCGCCGAATTGTTCCACACCGATGACATCCCCTTCGTCACCCGTATAGCGATGCCATCCCATGGGTGAACCGGCTTCGATCGCCAGGCGTGCCTTGACCTGCGGTGGCAGGACTGAATTGCGGTACTCCAGCGGCTGTGCATCGAACAGTTCCCAGCTTGGCATGGATACCACCCTGGCGTGGACATTCGCAGCCTGAAGCCGCTCCTGTGCCGCCAGTGCAAGGGAGACCTCGGAACCTGTGGCGATAAGGATCAGATCGGGGATTACCACTCCCGCATCGGCGAGGAGATAGCCTCCCCGTCTGAGCCCGGCGGCGGGAGCATAGAGGTTTCTGTCAAGTGTCGGAAGGGGCTGACGGGAGAGGATAAGGGCTGTCGGACGGTCCCTCATTTCCAGTGCAATCCGCCATGCAACAGCGGTCTCACTGGCATCGCCGGGGCGGATAACCATGAGCCCAGGGATAGCCCGCAGTGCGGCGAGTTGCTCAACCGGCTGATGGGTTGGGCCGTCTTCGCCGATAGCGATACTATCATGTGTGAATACATGTACTACGTGCAATTTCATCAGGGCTGCAAGCCGTAGCGCCGGCCGCAGATAGTCGGAAAAGGTGAGGAATGTGGCGCCAAAGGGTATTATCCCCCCATGGGCAGCCATGCCGTTCATTATCGACCCCATGGCATGTTCGCGCACCCCGAAGTGGATATTGCGGCCGCCATACCCCCACTCTCCGCCGACTGCTCCCTGCTGGTCAACTGGATGGAGTCCGGGGCTTTCGAAATCCCCTAATCCATGGAGGGCGGTATTGGTAGACGGGTTAAGGTCAGCTGAACCCCCCATCAGGGTTGGCAGGCGGGGTGCCGCGGCATTCAGCACCTTGCCCGAAGCAACGCGGGTCGCCATACCCTTTGGATCAGCCTGGAATTGCGGGAAATCCGAATCCCAGCCATGGGGAAGGGTCCCTTCCAACACCTGCGTGAGTTCTTCCGCCATCTCCGGCAATTCCAGGGCATAAGATGAAAAAAGGGAGTTCCATGCCGCTTCCGATTCTCTTCCCCTTTCAGTAGCCAGTCGGTAAAAGAAGAGGGCATCTTCCGGGATAAAAAAGTCGGGCTCTGTCGGCCATCCCAGCATCTCCTTGGTCAGGCGCACTTCATCCTTGCCCAGCGGTGAGCCGTGCGCCTCAAAGGTGTCCTCCCTGTTTGGCGAACCGAAGCCGATGTGGGTGCGGACGATGATGAGGGAAGGCCTCCAGGTCTCACTTCTGGCGCATTCCAGTGTTGAAGTGAGGGCCTCCAGGTCGTTGCCGTCCTCCACAGTCTGCACGTGCCATCCGTATGCTTCAAATCTTCCGGCGCGGTCTTCGGTGAAGGTGAGGTCGGTAGATGCGGCGAGGGAGATTCGATTGTCATCATAGAGACAGATCAGCTTACCAAGCCGAAGATGGCCTGCCAGTGAGGCCGCTTCCGCCGCTACCCCCTCCATCAGGTCCCCGTCGCCGGTGATCACGTATGTGAAATGGTCGATAATCTCAAAACCCGCAAGATTAAAGCGCGCCGCGAGATGTGCTTCCGCAATCGCCATTCCTACGCCGTTGGCGAAACCCTGACCGAGCGGGCCTGTTGTTGTCTCTACTCCCGGAGTGATTCCTCTCTCGGGATGTCCGGGGGTCCTGCTCCCCCACTGCCGGAACCTCTTTATCTCGTCCAGGGAAAGGTCGTATCCGGTAAGATGAAGAAGGGAATAGAGGAGCATGGAGCCGTGGCCGGCGGAGAGTACGAAACGGTCGCGGTCAAACCATGCCGGATTGGCAGGATTATGTTTGAGAAAACGGCTCCAGAGAATATGGGCCATGGGGGCTGCCCCCATAGGCAACCCCGGATGGCCGCTGTTGGCTTTCTGAATGGCGTCGACCGCCAGGAAACGGATCGTGTTGACGCATTTTTCATCCAGAGTGGAGTGTGTTGCCTCTGACAAGTGAATGCTTTTCATTGCAATTCTCCATACATGGGGAGTGGCGTCGGTTGCATTGTCTGCGGCCGACAGGATATGGCCGCGCGGACCTGATATTTTGAGCATCAAAATATCATCAAAAATTCTACTATTCAAGGATTGAAACGCAATTTACGAAGGTTTGACGGAAGGGGCAGAAAATTGAAATATATTCAATGGCATATTGGTCGATGCACCATAGATCGACCGGATACACTCCAATCTGGCCATTAATGCCAGCTAAGCCATGCCGCGGGGTGGAATTCCCACAATAAAGGATAAATAATGGGGGAATCTGTTGTTAATACTACGCTTCTATTTTTCGTCCAGCCATGTAACCAAATTTGACTTATGCAACTTTTCTTACATCTTCTGTAAAGCCATATCCATCAGCAGTCTACACCGGAATGCCATTCCCTGATGCCGAAATATTTCCACAAAATTGACACCTTAATCCACACTAATCAGGCAAAATATCCAGTATTTATTGAAGTTACAAAAAAAACAACTTCGGCACGTTTAATGTATAAATAAAAATCATGATCCAACAACTCGTAATCAGGCACTTCCGAAGGCTTGAGGAGGTGACAACCATGCTAACTCTGGAAATATACGGGAAATTTATAACTTGGCCCGAGGCATTCGCACACTTGATGATGAAGCATTACCGAGAGCATCGAGTCCCTTTCATTGTCCATAGGAATTGTGTCCACACCGGATGGAATACTTCGGAGGAAAAAACCTTCATGAACGGCAAATTTGCCGGAATGGCCGAAGTTCAGGAAGATCTATGCTACTGCCATCAATTCACATGATGCAAACTTATTCATATTCAGGCCGTAAAGTTGTACAGTATTCTCCCTGTCCTTGTCCCTAAGCCTTCAGGCTTCATCCTCTGCGCCTGAATTTTCAGGAGCAGCAATCTCCGCCGACACCCCGGATACCCCGTTCCCTAAACCATTCATTAATGAGTCCCGAGGCACAACCGACCCCGGCATCGACACGGATGGCGTCTGTCGGGCAGTTCTTCGCACAGGCGCCGCACTCCATGCAGGTGTCGAACTCCGCAATGCGCGCCCGCTTTTCCTCAAGCGCGAACACCTGTTGCGAACAGACCTCCACGCACCTGCTGCAACCGGTGCACAAAGCCTGGTCCAGTTTCAGCGTCGCGACGTTTTTCAGATAGTGAAATCCTCTCATTCGTTGATCTCCTTTACAGAAACTTTCCCGCCACCAGCAAGATTATGCTCACGAAAAGCGCCCCTCCCATGACTGGGATTCCGATCCGCATCTCCTTCTTCACCCCGGAACGGGATGTGAAGTTGGTACAACCCGTGAAATTAAGGGTGTAGAAGGCACTGACCGCGGGGAGCGCTAGGAATGCGGCAAGGGTGACCGGCACGCTCCAACTGCCATTGCTTGCGCGAAGATAAAAGCAGATGCCCCAAATGAGTCCGGCCAATGCCCCTTTTGCGGCAAAGCTCCGCATGGGGATCCAGGGGAGGAGGGTCGGTGCTACCACCAATCCGGTCAGTACCGCGCCCAGAAATGCAATTAGAGCCGTAAATCCTGCTGACGACCCTCCCATCAAGGTTGCCGCCAGAAATATTAACCCGCAGGAAAGGATGAGTGTTTTGAGGGCGTGAACGATCTCCACCGGAACTAGCACCAGCCGTTCATAAAGGGAGAAGGTCAATACACGCATGGCCGGAG
>JBGQDJ010000294.1:0-4319 GCA_041495805.1 Geobacteraceae bacterium | reverse complement strand
TTCCAGGTAAAGTCGGTGACCCTGGCCGCGCCATACTGACTGATGCTCTCATCTTCCAGATCGATGGAAACAATCGCACCCTTGTGTCCGAGGTCGGTTAAAAGATAATTGACGGGGATGGTGAAGATATGGCGCAGTTTGGTAAAGGGAATAAGGGCGATAAACCCCATGGCCAGGAAGAAGTGGACCCACCAGAGAATCTGGTGGACAAGGGAAAGCCGGGCAGGAAAAAGCGCCATAAATAGCCTGCCCACGCCTAGGCCGATGGGAGAGAAGCCTGCCAGGCCCGGATTGATACCGATCTCCGTGGAGGCCATGCGCGTTCCCTCAACCAGAAAGCCGGTGATGAGGATGGCAAAAAGAAGGGAGTGAATGAGGTAGTCGTCGCGAACTGTTTGCAACCCCGCCGGTTTTATGCAGAAACGCCGCACCAGGAGTCCGCCCAGCATGATGACTGCGGCTCCCCCGGCAATGTCGAGAATAAGCGAAAAAAACTTGTAGAAGCCCCCTTCGAGAAAGCGGAGATGGAAGAGCGGATCAAGAATATCGGCTTGGACCATGATCAGCAGGGTGCCGATAATGAGGACGCCGAATCCCCAGAAGAAGAGGGCGTGGATGGAGCCTGGTCCGGGTTCCCGCAGGACCTTGCTCTGAGTCAGCATCCTTTTCAACATCAGAGTGGTCCGCAGAGGAAACCTGTCGAACCGGTCGAGCGACCTGCCCAGTCGATATACTCGTATGCGCCGATAAAACCCCCATGCGCAAACAGTAACGGCGAAGAGGCCGAACAGGTACATGGGAACGACTACTCCATGTCCCACATTCCAGTATATTTCTCTCGTTGCTTCCATGAGCGTACCTAAGGGAGGGGCATGTCACCGGGAAATATCTTCCCATCTATTTTGGATCTCCCGCCACAAAAAACCCTCTATACCCCCCGTAACCATAATCGTATAACGGCAGTTATCACACAAAACCACAAAGATCACTAAGGGACACGGAAAATGCCGATATACCAATTGTGGCACCCGGATTTGGGTCAGATTTTGTCGAGCTGATTGAGCAAAACCGCAGACGTAGCATTGCTACGTCGAGGATTTTACGACTGAGGCACGGCGAAATATGGCCCGAAGACGGGATGCTAAAACGGGATATTGGTGTTTTCCGAGTCCCTAAGGAAAACAAAAGCTTGTCTTAATTCGTACGAACACCATTTTGATGAATGCTTCTAACTCGACTAGATATCGATTTCTCGCTTAGAAGCGCCTACTTTTGGTCGTGTCTATGTGGCTTCGTATGAGTTAAATGCATTTTCCTGATTGGAAGCAATTATTACACCCGGTCTTGGGTAGATGCAACTGTAACAAATGCCAGGTGACAAATCGGTTCTGTTATGAAATTATGAAAACCGTGTCAGGGTTATTAATCCAATCTTACTAAGAGGAGGCGCATATGCGCAGGTTCCCTGCATGCATGATCATTGCTCTGGCAGTTCTTATTGGTGATGGAGCGCTGATCGCGTTCATGATTTTTCTCTTTGCCGGCCCCCCCGGCTATATCGGCCTCGGTCTGGAGCAACGGGAGATCCTGTGGTTTGACGCCGGGCTATCCCTGTTGTTTTTCATTCAACATAGCGGAATGGTCAGAAACTCATTCCGCCGCTGGACAGCCCGGTTCATCTCGAAGGAATATGACCGGGCACTTTACGCGATTGCATCCGGCGCGCTCTTGCTGGCTATGATCCTGTGCTGGCAGAAGACCCCCCATTTATTCCAGGCGCCCGACGGCATCTTCCGCTGGTCGTTGCGCGCTGTCTACTGGCTCTCTCTGCTGGGGTTTGTCTGGGGAGTCTTATCGCTCAAGTTGTTCGACCCCTGCGGCGTCTTGCCGATCATTGCGCGTTTACGGGAGAAGAAGCCGAAACAGATGTCATTCGCCGCCAGGGGTGCATACCTCTGGGTGCGTCATCCCCTGTATCTATTCTTTATATTGATGATCTGGTCATTTCCGGCGCTGCAAGCGGACAGGCTGCTGTTCAACGGGCTCTGGACGATCTGGATAGTTATCGGGGCATTCCTTGAAGAGCGCGACCTGGTAGATGAATTCCGTGAAACATATCAGGAATACCAGCGGCAGGTGCCCATGTTTATACCATGGCGTCTGAAATCAAAAAGGCAATTCGTTATTGACGGTTGATGTAGTGAACCTGTTCTTCGAGGAGGATTGTGAACGTATGCAGCATGAACCCTATGATCTGCTTTCCGGCAACGAAGCGCTGACCCTTCTCGAAATTATCCACAGTTCCCTTTCATGTAATACCGGAAATGAATTCAAAGCTCTTTTCCCCAAGCTCCAGGAACTCTTCCCTTTTGATTTTGCAACTGGCGTATTGGGTCATCTTGACAGCAGTAATGTCATAGTCCCGGCTCATCATATCAATATCAGCTTTTCAGAAGAATGGTTCTTTGAATATTTGTCAAGAGGCTATCTCCAGAAAGACACAATTGTAAGAGAGAACTTTACATCCTACAAACTTCAATACTGGGCCAAGGTCAAGGGAAAAGTAAGACTTCCGGATGAGATTATTTCGCTATGCAAGGATTTCAACATGGGGGAAGGCTATACCTGTGGTACAAGCCCCTTGTCCCCGGCGAAAAATGGAAGTATGTTTTGTTTTTCAGGCCCCTCCATGGAAGGCAACAGACGCACCGAGGCGATACTGGAACTGGTCATCCCCCATCTGCATATGGCACTAAACAAAACTTGCAAGAATAATGAGCCGGAAAAGAGAAATATCCTTCTCTCCTCCCGGGAAAAGGAAGTCCTCGACTGGCTGAAGAACGGCAAAAGCTCCTGGGAGATGTCGGTAATTCTCAACATTAGCCAGAGCACCGTCAACTTCCACGTCTACAACATCATGCAGAAGCTCGGGGCAATCAACAGACCGCAGGCTGTGGCGGTAGCAACCCATTTAGGGCTCATCAACCTGGGGTAGAAACCCCGGAAGTGACTCCCTTCATCCCCATTCGTCTCTCATTCCCACAGCCAATATTTTCTGCAAACCTGTAACTTCTTATAGGTGTAATTACGGCCCGAATATGGAATCATCAACACAGTTACATGGAATTCCTTCATTTCCTCAAAGCGATCCTGGAGAGCCCGGCAAAACGCTGACGCTTGAGTCAGCTAAAAATCCAAGAAGAAAGGATAAAACTTATGGGACATCTTGTTGGAAAAGAGATTTACCGCAAGCTAGGTGGAAAGATCGACGGCATGGAGACACGCACCCCCTGGAATGACAAGTTGTACGCCATTCTAAAGGAGCTTTACAGCGGTGAAGAAGCAGATTTCGTCGTAAGAATGCCATACGGATTATCCACCTTGAATGAGTTGGTAAAGGCCACCGGTTATGAACAGGGCGCACTTTCCAGAATCCTTGAAGGTTTGACCGGCAAAGGGCTGGTCATGGATCTCTGGTTGAATGAAGAGTATCGCTATATGCCTTCACCGATGATAGTCGGTATTTTCGAATTCACCATGATGAGAACGGGGGGTAATCTGAAGAGCGGGGAGTGGGCGAAACTCTTTGAGGATTACATGCACGGCGATGCATCTTTCCTTCGGGCAAACTATGGAAAGGGTGAGCAGATTTCCACATTCCGGGCGTTGCCCCATGAAGGGCTCATTCCGGAGTCAGGTTATACGGAGGTGCTTGATTATGAGAAGGCGTCTGCACTTCTCGCGGAAACGGACAAATTCGCCATCGGACTCTGCGCCTGCCGTCACAAGAAGATGCATCTTGGGGAAAAGGAATGTGATGTCCCGCTGGAAACATGTTCCACGCTTGGCGATGCCGCAGAGTTTATGATCAGGAATAATTTTGCGCGTGAAGTCACGAGAAGCGAGATGGAGGAGAACTTTGCCCGGTCAAGGGAAATGGGACTGGTGATGATCGCCGACAATGTGCAAAAGAATGTCAAGTTTGTCTGCCACTGTTGCGGATGCTGCTGTGATCTGCTCCAGGGGATCACCAAATTCGGTTACCCGAATATGATAGTGACATCGAGTTTTATTCCCGAGATAAACTCCGGCACCTGCACAGGCTGCGGAAAATGCGCCAAGAGCTGCCCGATCAACGCGGTCACGATGGTCGCCGCTGAAGGCCCCGGCGCGAAACGGAGTGTGCTGATAGATAACTCCATTTGCATCGGCTGCGGGGTCTGCGCTCTTAAATGCCCTAAAAATGCATGCGCAATGGCAAAAAGGGGAAACCGGGTCATTCACCCGGAGACCACCTTTGAAAGGATCATGCTGCAGAG
>JBGQDJ010000293.1:0-4341 GCA_041495805.1 Geobacteraceae bacterium | reverse complement strand
CTAACTTATTTGGGAATAAGACATTTATCTTCTTCTCATAAAATGGTTTGGAAGAAGTGTAGTCGTGAATATAATCCATATTAATTCCTAATCGCTAACATTGAATATCAATATGGTTCCGTTCTCTGATTCATATAATTCTATACTGAAGTCCATAATCACACAACATTACATTTGATGTACCAATCTCAGTTTGTCCACTTTCAATGCCAGTCCCTTTTATTTTCTTTCACTATCAGCAACGACTTTGTCATAGGTGGAGACCATGCACCATTGCTTGCCAATCTGTAGACCATGGATCAGGCAGATGATTTATGGTTTCCTGAGCGCATCTGGACGAACAGTTTAAGCAGGGCAGGAAATATTACAAGGATGGACAGCAGTATGAATACGAAACATACGGTCAGGAGTATACCAATGCTTGCGATACCCCTGTGGGATGAAAAGGCCAGTGTCGCGCTGCTGATGATCATGGTCAGGTTGCTGTAAAAAACCGCGCGTGCGGTGCTTGTTGTAAGCATATTGCCGTCCGGCGGCGGTTCGGTCAGATAACGGAGCATGAACATGATCCCGCTGTGGACCCCGACTCCCAAAAGCAGTGGCAGAACGATCACATTTGCATAATTCAGGGGGAGGTCGAAGATGACGGAAGTCGCCGCGGTCAACATGATTGTTAGAACGAGCGGGATCAATACCAGAGCCGTTACAAACAGGCTCCTGAGTGAGACGAGGAGGACTATGATCACGGCCACGAGCGCCAGCAGAGTGGCAAGGCGGAAGGATGAGGTTACGGCTTTCCCCGTCTCGTAGACGGTTACGGGCGTGTCGGTCACATTCGGTGTAACGGACTTTACAGCAGTTACGAATCGGGCAAGGGCGTCGATATTCATGATGTCTTCACGGGGAAGGACCTGGACACGGTAATGACCGTCGGGTGATACATACTCTCTGACGAGGTCGCGGGGCAGGTCCGACTCTGTGACAGGGGTGGGATGAAGCATTTTATCGAGTCTCCGCAGAAGAGGCGGCAGACCGGAAAGGAGGCTGCTCTGAAGCTCGGAGAAAGCCGCATCGCCCTTTCCCGAGGCACGGACATATCTTTTGAATTCCCTCAAGGAGTCGAGCACTCTCTCGATTTGCCTGGTTGACGGGCCGGGATTTTCCTCCAGGAATCTTGCAAGCCGGGCTTCAAGTCTGTTCAGGGCAGCCATCTTCTCGCCATATGTCAGGCGTTTCACATTTATCTGGTCCGGGTCGGGCATAAAAAGGGCGATATCCGAGATGATCCTGAGTTTTTCCGGCTGTTCCCCGGGCACGAAATCGGAAATAGAGATCGCCGCTTTTACCTCTTTCATTTTCCCAAGCTTTTCGGTGAGTTTCCCGGCGTCCTGTTTTCCTCCGGCCAGTATGGATATCGTCCATGGAGGAGCCTGATTGTTATTGAAAAGTTCCTTAAGTGTTGTGATAGATTCGGATGCCGGGTTGTAAAGATTGAGGGGGTTGTAATCGAAATAGACCATCGGCAGTGTTATCGCTGAACAGAGCCCGAGCACCACGGCTCCCACTATTATGGACCTGGAATATCTGTAAGGAAATTCCGTAAATTTTGTTATGGTCCTTTTCTTCAGAAACGAGCGAGTCATCCCATTCCTGGACCTGATGAGGGTCAGGAGAGCGGGGAGCACTGTCAGATTGCAAAAGAAACTTATGAACATTCCGGTACCGGAAATGAGTCCGAGCTGCGCGATTCCCGAATAGGCCGTCGGAAGGAAAGCAAAGAACCCGAGGGCCGTTGTTATACAGCTCAGGAAAAGACCCTTGCCGACCCCGTTTGCAGTCGTAATGACACTCTCTCTATTGTCATGACCTGCTTCCACGAGTTCTCTGTAACGGAGGCAGAACTGAATGCCGTAATCGATTCCAAGTCCCACAAAAAGCACGGCAAAGGTGATCGAAATAAGGTTAAGGCTGCCGATAGCTGCGATGGCAAAGCCCGTAGTCCATATGAGTCCGGTCATGAGGGTGACGAAACAGGCAATAACGAGCCGTTTGGATCCGAGGCAGATGAAGATCACCAAACCCACCAGCAGAAGGGAAGCAAATGTGGCCAGCCCCACGCTCTGCTTTACCGTTGACATGTTCTCGTATGCAAGGAGCACGTCTCCGGTCATCCTTATTTTTATGGAATTGTCGAATTTGAGTCCGGATATGATCCTATGTATCGCAAACGGAGGGGGAGCGCCCATCAGCAGGCCGTTTTTGTCGAGTTTGGGGTGGATGATGATGAACTGCCTGCGCTGGTCGGAAGTCCCCTTCTCGCCGTACATCATCCCTTGCCAGGAAAGATGGTAAGGGCGGTTCCGTGCCGCGCCCGTGAATGCCTTCCCCACATGGTCGAGCAGGATATCCATCTTGCCCGCCGAATCGCTTCCATAATTATCCAATGCGGTCCCGATGAGCGAGAAGAAGCCGCGAAGACTGAAATCCTGTAATAGAAGCCCCATGAGGGGCTCTCCTTCCGCCAGATTGTCGGAAAGGTCTTCTAGTTCATGGACATTCAGGTAAAGAAGACCATTCCTTTCAAAATACTCACCGCCACCAGGCTCATATACGGACCTGAAAAGTTTCCCCTCTTTTCTAAGGCGACCGGCGAGGCGTTTCCGTGCATCCATGGCCTCACCGACAGACTCGCCATCGACAACTAAGACGATTACGTCGGACAATTGGGGAAACTCCCGGAAAAACTCCTTCTCCAGATGACGGAAGGGAAGTTTTTCCGAAATCATGTTTGTGAGGTCGTCATTTATCTTGAAATTTGCGACCGAATAGGCAAGTATTCCAAGAGTAGCAAATATGAACAATACGATCACTGCAAGATGGTGCCGCACAACATGGCCGACCCACCATGCAAGAAACCGCTTCGAATACTGTCTTTTCGGCATAACATGTCCCGGATAGTTTATTTGCAAAAAAGTAAATTTTAAATATATACTATTAAGTTGAATATTCATACCCTTTCGACGGGAATAATTGGAGGCAATCAAAATGACGTATGGAAAAAGTTCGCGGATTCTTTTTAAGGTTTTTGGCTCCATTCTGTTGGCAAGTTTAATATTTCTCCCTGTTGCGGGAGGGGCAGAGCAAAAAGGGGCGGAAGAGTCCGTAAAAAGGATGAATTCGGCGCTGCTGGAGAGCATGAAAAGGGGCGATGAGATAGGTTTCCGTGGACGCCAAAAATTGCTTGCACCTGTAATCCGTGATGTCTTCGCGCTCCCTTTCATGGGCGAGGTATCCCTGGGAAGCTACTGGAAGAACCTTTCCCCGGAACAGAGGAAGTCGTTTCTGGATACTTATACTGATTGGACAATCTCCTCATACGCAAGCAACTTTGACAGCTATTCAGGAGAAAAGTTCGAGATTCGGGACGGACAGGAGAGCCGGGGGGATAAGGTAGCCGTGGTCAGCAATCTTGTCAGACCACATGAAGATAGTATCGATTTTTATTACACACTGCGGCGTTTCCAAGGCAAATGGCGCATAGTTGATATCAGGATTGAGGGTGTGAGCCAGCTTGCCTTGACCAGGGGTCAATTCGTTAGTGTGATGAAGAAAAAGGGCTTTGGCGGATTAATTTCGTCATTGAAGGAAAAGATTTCGCTCCTTCAAAACAAGAATAAAGCCGAGAAATGAAAGCACAGGTAAGGTAAACAGCGACAAACATTGCCACCCATAAAAAAACCCCGGTAGCTTTTAGCCACCGGGGTTTTAATTCTCTGGAGCGGGAAACGGGGTTCAGAAACCTCAAGATAAAATGCAGGCAAAACAGTAATTTTCTAATATCTCACAATAACAATAAGTTATGCCTTTATTCAGTGTGTAGAAAGTCCAACAAATTCCCGCGTTTCAGGAGCCGGTTTAGCCCTCCATCTCGCGGGCGGGGTAGGAGAAGTACTCATGGTTCTGCATCTCCGCCCAAAACTCCTCCAGATCCTTCGTCAGAACGAGCAGGTCGTGACGGACACCCATCTGATCGCGCACCTGCCCTCGAAGCACGGCCTCCTGCATGAACCCCAGCTTCTCGAAGACTTTCTTCGTCCCCTGCTGGGTCTCCATCATCTCCGCCACGATCTTCTCCAGGCCGGACTTGAGCGCGCGGAGGAACAGCTCGTTGGCGAGGACGCTCCCCAGTCCCTTCCTCTGGTATTCCCGGGCGATCACGATCCGGATGGTGCCCACATGCTTCATCCATCCGCCGAGGTTCCTGTGGAGCGTGGCGTCCGCTACCACTTCATTTCCCTTCCACGCGAGGATGGGGAAGACTTTCTCGTAGTTCAGCTCGGT
>JBGQDJ010000292.1:0-4381 GCA_041495805.1 Geobacteraceae bacterium | reverse complement strand
CAGATTGTTGAGTAACATACTTCTGGCAATTATATTTATTCCCGTGTCATTATTTATTTATAACAGATACGGTGTGATACTGACCTCGTTTCTGATAGTGTGTGGAATAATAATCGGTATAGCTATCGAAGCAGTAGTTGATCATATGTCGGGACTATTTCATCTTAAAATCCTCGAAGAGAAGCAGGAGGCCGAGTTCAGCATCCTGAGACACCTCAACCATAATGTGAAACCCAACATCCAGATTGTTAAATCTCCGTTGAATGCCGTCATCGACTTCCTGGAGGAAAACAGACTATCGGGAAAGGTCCTGGCAAAACGCCTGGACGGTTCCGATGAGACCGTGGGTGAGGCCTTGCAAAAAGCGGTAACCGGCCTGAACCAGATCAATGATATCCTCGACCACACCAGAAAACTGGTGACCCAGCAGATCAACAAGGAAGATTGCCGGGAATACAGTATCATCGGAATTTTCGAGGAGGAAATAACCCCCCTCTATTCCGGGAAGATCAGGATAAATGTTGCCGGCGACGACAAACTGACGGTTAGATTGCACAAGGAATCGTTCGTTGAGGCGATCAATAATCTCATCAGAAACGCCGAGATTCATGCCTTCCCCGACTCCCTCCAGGGGGCTGAGTTGAATTTTGTCATACGGGAAAACCGCAAGAAAATCATCATTGACTACACAAACAACGGGAAACCTTTTCCGGCGAACCTGGATGCCGGCGATTTTCTCTCATTCGGCAGGAAGAGCAACGAAAGCCCGGGAGAAGGTCTTGGCGGGGCCTGGGTCGGCAAGGTCATCGAGGCCCACCGCGGCACATTCGAGATAATACGTGACGAAAACCCGCTCCATTTCAGGATCACGCTTCCTAAAAGAGGAATTTAATGACGACTCACCGTTCAATGCCGTTGACCATGCTGATAATCGACGATTCCACCCCCTACGTGGAATCCCTCTACCGCGACGCCCAGCGCTTGAACATCACCTTGCTCCATAGCCGTAGCCTGGAAGAGGGGAAAGAGCTGTTCGGCGGGAAGGGGAGGATGGCCGCGGGGCTTATCCTTGATGTGAAGTGCCTGAAGGAAAAGAGGCAGGAAGTACCGGACAACAGCTTCCTCATCGCGGCCCTCAAATATTTCGATGAAAAGGCCCCCCATCTCCCGACTGTTGTATTGACCGGCGAGACCGACCAGTACCGGAACCTGAAAGAGCTCTATGCCGGCACTATCCGGGTCTATTCGAAGGGGCGCGACGAGCGGGAGATGCTCTCCTTCCTGATCGCGGAGGCCCAGAACCTGGAATGGATAAAAATTGCCAGGCAGTATCAGGATGTATTTGACGGATTGTCCGATTATCTGGGAGCGGAGGCGGAACAGGAACTGGTGAGCTGCCTGCGGACCATGCAGAGCGATGATCCCACCGTTATCAAGAACAATCTCATCTGCCTGCGACGCGTCCAGGAAAAAATCTATATCGCGTTGAACAGGGCGGACAATACTATGGTCCCGTCCCAATACGTTGACGGAGAAGTAAACGTCGTTGCCTGCTACAAAAGCCTTTCTGAAAAAGGCCATGTTGAACGATACAAGATAATCGACCGGTTTGCCGAATTGGTGTACAAGATCACCAGTGACAGCGGCGCGCACACCCCCCATGAGAATCCCAAATACCCCCCCACCAGATACACGATGCAGGCAGTCACATTCGCCCTGCTCGACCTGCTGATCTGGTTCAAGCAGATGATGAACAAGAAGCAATAATCGACCCGAGCATTAAAATAGTAATTTTTTCCGTTTCATGGATGGAGAAAGTGGTTATCACAGAAGCCCGGCAGTCGCGTTAAATTTATCAGGGACTATAATGAGACCCTTCAGTTTCTGGCTGCTATAGATGTCTGAATAGATACTGGATGAGGTTACCGAAAAGGAGGCCGGGGTTGTTGCATCCATGAGTGAAGGAGAGGATACGATACACCTGATCTTGATAAAATCGCCGACGCCGAAACCGGCCGGGGACGACACGGAAACAGTCAGGATGTTGTTCATGTCAGACAGCAAGGGTGGGGGATAGACATTGGACCCGGTGGCCGTGCCGACGGGGACAGCTGTGTTTTCCACCGCGTTAACCCCGTTAAGGCCGTTAAGGGCGTTTGAATCACGAGTGACGGAAATTCCCAGAGGGAGTTGAACGGAGAAGGAAACGTTTTTTATCAGTGTCCCCTGCGGCAGGTTACCCTGGACTTTCAATGTTAATTCCGCGTTGCCGGGCATAGCATACGATGTCGGCGTTGGAAGGTTGTTTATGACCAAACCGGCGCTGTTAGGGGAAGAGATCAAGTCACTTATCGACGATGAGAATACCGTCGTATTGGTATCTTTTCTGGCGATGGTGACTATCCCGCCGGAAACTGTAAATGAAACATCATCGAAAAGGCCGTCAAGCCCCTGTTTATTGACCTGATAGGAGCCTGAAAGAGGGTCGGTTGTTTCAGCATGGTAGCGCGACAACAGGGGTAACAGCGAATTCATTATATTCGATACGGCCCCGCTCATGGCGCCGGAAATCTTGTCTTTCGTATGGCCGGCAAACAGCGTTGACAGGTCTGTATTTCCCGCTGCTGCCGCCACGGTCACAGCGAGATTGGTGAGCGGATTGATGTGTACGATACCATGCTCTTTGGCGAATGAGTAGTAGAGGGTGTTTCCCGCGGTATCGTCCACCCGGAGAATGAACGGCGCATTCATCCCCGTGGTATTGATAGAGAACGAACCGTCCCGGTTGATCGTAGAGCTCGATGAATAGATTTTGAACGATGATGAATCGCTCAGGTGGACCTTGCCGGACAGGGGCGCGCCCGCTGCGGCGATCCCCGCGACGGCGGTTGTTTGAATGGTGGTCTGTGAAGAACTGCCGCTCCCGCCGCTTCCACAGCCGGACAGGAGAAGGGAGACCAGGAGAAGCATGGCAAGTACGCCTGGGAAATGTCCCTTACCGCAAAAAGTCGATCTTGAATTTTTCATTCGTAATATCCTCTATTTTGCGGAGAGCGCCAGGCGCAGGCCAAAGCAGGCGCCGCAGGTGTCGGGCGCCACGTAATCTCGATAGGAGGCGCGCAGGAAGCCGACACCGGTCCGGGCCGAGCCGCCTTTAAGAATCCTGTTTAATCCGAAGGGGTCCCCCTTCGGGTTTTTGTGGGGGCTTTGCTTGTAATAATCGCGGTCGTAGCGGTCCTGCACCCATTCCCAGACGTTGCCGTTCATATCGTAAAGCCCCAGCCCATTCGGCTTTTTCTCCCCAACCTGATGAGTAATCTCTCCCGAGTTTCCTTCAAACCAGGCGTATTCTTCAAGATTCCGCAGATCACCGGTCCCTGCGAACTTAAGCTTTCTGCCGCCGCTCCTTGCCGCATATTCCCACTCCGCCTCGGTCGGCAGCCGCCACTTGAGGCCGGTCAAACTCCTCAACCTGCGGGTAAACTCACGGGCGTCATCCCAGCTCAAATTCTCCACCGGGTAATTTCCCCCCTTTTTGATCTGAGACGGGTTGTTTCCCATCACCGCTTCCCACTGCTCCTGTGTCACCTCGAATTTCCCCATGTAGAAGTCGTCCATGCAGACCTGGTGGGCCGGTTTCTCATCGATCCCGCCGTCGCCGAAGGTGTCCCCCATCTCGAAGCATCCCCCCTTTACGAAGACAATAGGGACCTCGGGGATTTTGTCCACCGCGGCAACGGGGGAGACGGCAACGGCGTTCAGTAAAAGGAAGAGAAGGAGAGGGGTGAGAGGCAACAATTTCCGGGATAATATTTCGTGATTCATTAATGCTCAATCCCTACCCGTTTCCTCAGCGGCAGCAGCATGGCCAGGCCCGAACCGATGAGTACTAATGGAAGTGGAAGCGGGACACTTGCAGGTGAAATGTTGCTGTTGGGTTGAATTACGGTCGCCCCGGATGAGGCGGACTGCATCGGGGCGATGTCCGCGCCGCCCACCACGGCGCCGCTCCCCACGAAATGCCCCTGTATGGCAGCCGCGGCCAGTCCTGCGTCAGGGAGCACGAAACGCTCCCCCACAACTGCGGCGGCAAAGGACTCGGAGCGGGAAAGGGCCGCGACAGTTTCCTTGTTGTCGCTCCCCGACCGGCTGTAGTAGGCGTTCATGGGGGAACCCACCCTGGTGAAGGCGGAGAAAAGGGCGGTTTCCGAAATGGGGGAAACGATGGCGATTGACGGATTGTAAGCGGCCTCAGAGGATGCATCGGAAGAAGCGATCCCGACGA
This sequence comes from Geobacteraceae bacterium, assembly GCA_041495805.1. GTDB lineage: Bacteria > Desulfobacterota > Desulfuromonadia > Geobacterales > Geobacteraceae > JBGQDJ01. Next base: position 96 of record JBGQDJ010000292.1, on the reverse strand, counting down.
ACTGGTCGAGAAAAGAGTTGATCCTGGTCTGATCTCTGCCATGCTCCGGCGCGGAAAGGGTATGCCCCGTCGTTTCCTCTCCCGCGGAGGAAGTTT
>JBGQDJ010000291.1:0-4381 GCA_041495805.1 Geobacteraceae bacterium | reverse complement strand
CGTTCACCTCGCGGATCCCGGCGATCAGCTCTCCCTCCCGGACCGTCTCCGGAAACCTGATCAGGTTGCTCTCAAATCCCGCAAGACCGCTGGTCGCTATCTTGGACCTGACGTACGATTCGCTCGCCGCATGCTCGCCCACCAGGATGATGGTTATGTGCGGTTCGCGCAGGCCGGACTCCACGTAACCGGCCACCTTCTTTGCAATGTCTGCGATCAGGCTCTCCGCGCAAATCTTGCCGTCCAGGATATTCATTGCAAGACCTTCATCGACTTGATCAGCACCGGCGTTTCCGGCACATCACCCATCCCTTTCTGAAAGCCGGTCTTGACCTTTGCGATCCTCTCCACCACGTCCATGCCGTCGATCACCTTGCCGAATACGGCGTAGCCATACCCCTGCATGGAGTTGTCGCGATGATTGAGGAAGCCGTTGTCGGCCACATTGATGAAAAACTGGGCGGAGGCGGAATCGACGATCATGGTCCTGGCCATGGCGATGGTCCCCCGCTCGTTTTTCAGGCCGTTTCCCGCTTCATTCTTGATCGGGGGCCTGGTCGGTTTTTCCTGCATCTCCGGGCTGAATCCTCCTCCCTGGATCATGAAGGCGGGGATGACCCTGTGGAAGATGGCGCCTTTGTAGAAGCCCGCCTTCACGTAATCGAGGAAGTTCTGCACTGAAATCGGGGCCTTTTGCGGATCGAGCTGGATTTTCACATTTCCCATGCTGGTTTCCATGAGGACAACCGGGTTTTTCGCGGGGTGATCGGCCGCAGCGGCCGCAACTATACCGCTGAACAGAAAGATGGATAGTGCACAGAGAGAGATAGTTTTTTTCAACATTGGAGCCTCCTTGAATGTAAGTTTAGGTAAAATATAAGCCAACATTCGACGATGGTCAACCTTTCCCGGCAAACAATATATTGACAATTCCCCTGGCAGGAGTGAATATTTAATGCTTCGTCTGTTCATTATCGCTCTCAGGAGGAGATTCGCGTGGAAATAAAGTTCGGCACCGACGGCTGGCGGGGGGTGATCGCCAGGGATTTCACCTTTGACAATTTAAGCCTGGTGGCCCAAGCCACCATGGATTATATGAAACGGGAAGGGCTTGCGGAAAAAGGATTGGTGGTCGGCTATGACCGGCGCTTCCTCTCCCGGGAGTTTGCCGAGCGGGTTGCGGAGGTGGCTTCCGGGAACGGCATCCGGGTCTGGCTGGGGAACGGCTATGCGCCCACCCCCGCGGTCTCCTGGTCTGTCCGCGAACTGGGAGCGGGGGGCGGGGTGATGATCACCGCCAGCCACAATCCACCCATCTACAACGGCTTCAAATTCAAGGAGGCGTTCGGCGGTTCGGCCCGCCCCGCCACGACTAAAATTCTCGAAGATCTGGTAAGGGCCAATATTTCGGTCGATAGGGCGGTACTGGCGCTCCCGCTGGCCGAAGCCCTGGCAGGCGGCCATGTGCAAATGATCGACATGCTTTCCGGCTATCTACGCCAGCTTAAGAGCTACGTGGATCTGGAGCTGATCCGCAAGGCCGCGATTCCGGTAGTGGCGGACCCGATGTACGGCGCGGGCGCCGGAATCCTGCCGCTCCTCGTGACGGGAGCTGTTGAGATCCATACCATGCGCAATCCCTCTTTTGGGGACCGGCCACCTGAACCGACCGAGGAAAATCTGACGGAATTGTCCCAACTTGTCAAAGAGGGAAAATACCGGGTGGGTCTGGCGTTCGACGGGGATGCGGACCGGATCGGGGCGGTGGATGAAAACGGCGACTTCTTCTCGTCCCATCGTATCTTCACCGTGCTGCTTCGCCATCTCTTCGAGCGCAAGGGGCTCTCCGGCGGGGTGGTAAAGACCGTCTCCACCACCCGTATGATCGACCGCCTCTGTGAGAAGTTCGGTCTCGAACTTTATGAGACCCCCATCGGCTTCAAGCACATCTGCGAACTGATGCTTGAGAAAGAGATCCTCATGGGGGGGGAAGAGTCGGGGGGGCTGGGGGTCAAGGGGCATATCCCGGAGCGGGACGGCATCCTCATGGGGCTCCTTCTCTTGGAGGCGATGGCCATGTCCGGTAAGGGGCTCAGGGAATTACTCGATGAAACCATGGACGAGATCGGCCATTTCTCCTATAAACGTCTCGACCTACCCATCGATAACCTTGCCAAGGAGCGGCTCATAGCCATGCTCAACTCCGGCGGGATCAAAACCATCGCCAATCGTCCGGTGGCAAAGGAAAACTTCCGGGACGGCTTCAAGTATATCTTCGCTGACGGCTCCTGGCTGCTGATCCGCCCATCCGGCACCGAGCCGGTACTCCGCCTCTACAGCGAAGCCGGGGATATCAGGATGGTGGAAGAGTTGCTGGAGGCGGGTAGGGGAATAGCCGGGGTCTGAAAAAGGGGGTGATTGAGGGTGATAGTGAATCAAGAGAAGGGGAAACTGGAAAATGTATAATGGAGACACGACCCCTCTGTGGTTGCCTTCCCCTCAGCTTGCAATTGCATATTCCATGGAACGCGGATTTTCCATATGTTTGGAAGCGTCAAGAATTTCCAGTCCAACGATATTTCCATCCTTGTCATAATCAAGAATTACATCGGGCTTATCCTCGTCGCTCTCTTCAATCTGCGCGTTGCTGAAAACTATGCGTAATACATCCACCTCAGGATCATAGGTAACCTTCATGAAAGCCCCCAGTATTTCTCAATTTTGCTGGTCCTGTATACGGTGACGACAACTGCGGGGGTAACAGATTCATTAACTATTACCCTTAACAGAAAGATTTTTCCCGCACCGAAATCAATTCTTGATTGATATGCCACTTTCCCACCATGCACGTGGATGACCTGTTCCGGATTTGCCAACACGTTTTCAACAAAAGCCCGGGGTATTTGACGGCGTTCCATTTCTTCCAGAGCATGTCGGGATAAACTGAATTCCGTCAATCCTGTCATCTGAAAACTCCATCTGTGCTGATTATAAACAATCTGATTCTAACAGCGTATACAACATTATACAACTGGTTTACGCGCAAACAGAAAACCGACGGTATGGTCTATCACCCCAGAAACAACCCCTTCTGCCGCTCCCGCGTCAGGTTCGCCGGTACATCCTCGGCGACTACTTTTCCCAGTGCCATCAAATATACCCTGTCAGCGATGGAGAAAACAGCATCTACGTTCTGCTCGACGATGAGCATGGCCGTTTGGTATTTGTCGCGGATTCCCTTGATTGTTTCGTAGCTCTTCTTCAGGGTTGAAGACGCGAGGCTGAGGGAGGTTAATGACGTCTGAGAGGGAGAAGCTATTCAATCCTTGCCTTATCATACTGCTCTAATTTCAGTAGGTTATGATGGCATAAGTAAACAAATCAACTACGTCCGCCCCCACCGTCCGCCATCGAATGGAAAGCCACCTTTGCCGGGATTTTGCTTGTGGTGCGGATTTGCTTTTGCGATCAACTTGGCATCTTGGTAGACCCTAAGTCCCCTACTTTTTGTCCCCACAAAAGAGATTTCCCTTGCCACCTGTAACGTAACGGGTTACAATTCAATCTGATGATAAAACACTTCCGTCACAAAGGGTTGGCCGGTTTTTACGAAACCGGCAGCAAGGCCGGTATTCAGGCGAAGCATGCAGACCGGATTCGCCTCATCCTTGCCCGGTTGAACGCATCTTATGAGCCAAGGGATATGAACTTGCCGGGGTTGCGGCTCCATTCCTTGAGCGGCGAATATCATGGCTATTGGGCGGTTGATGTTTCAGGAAACTTGCGTATCGTATTCAGATTCGAGGTGCAAGACGTTATCGATGTCGATTACCTCGATTACCATTGAGGAGAAAGTTATGATGATGCACAACCCACCACACCCGGGAGAAGTCATTCGTGAATTATGCATCAAGCCTTTGGGGATCACCGTAACGGACGCGGCCAAGGCCCTAGGCGTATCCCGGAAGACGCTTTCGGAGCTGTTGAATGGACATGGCAGCATCACGCCTGAAATGGCTATCCGGCTTTCCATAGCGTTTGATACGACGCCGGAAAGCTGGCTCACGCAGCAGATGCAATACGACCTGTGGCAGGCGGAACAGAAGCGGAAGGAACTGAAAGTGGAACGGCTTCTGGCGGCGTTAACGGATAATGTTTACGCAGCGAAGTGAATAAAATAAATCCGTCCCCTTTTTCTGTCTTTTCTCTGACCCCCTTTTCTCATTCAAGTATTTTAGTTGACAGGTCACCAGGTTGTGGAGTAATTAATCCAAGCTCATTGTAATTAGATTAGATGCCTTTCCGGGGGGACGCAGGATGTTGAATCACTGGAGTCATGGGGGATGAAAACAGGCCGCTTCGGTCAGCCAAGTGCTGATGG
>JBGQDJ010000290.1:0-4398 GCA_041495805.1 Geobacteraceae bacterium | reverse complement strand
GTTTTCCGGACGATGGTTGAGACCGCGATCACCATGCAGAGACCGCCGGGAATGGAGGAGACGAAGAAGTGGAGCCACTGGAACGCGGAGGAGTACCAGAGTGGATGGACCTTGTTTGGCGCATAGTTGTAGAGCGCGCCGAGCGCCCCTTGGTGGAGGGTGGAGAGAATGATCCCGGCCACTGTGAGGCCGAGCGTGATTTTCCGCACCCCCTGTTTGCCCACGGGGAAGCCGATCCATTCGAAAAAGGCGACGGAGACCTCGCAGACCTGGACGGAGAGATAGGTGGCCACATGCCAGCCAACCAGAAAGAGGACCGCTGCCGGACCGTAGGCGACCACCATCGGGTAGGGAAGCCGCCAAGGCTGGCCCAGGTCGACCAGAAGGTAGACAACCGCGAACAGATAGCCGAGGAGGCCGTTCAAGAGTGCGAGCCGTTCGATCGGCTCGAAATCGTGGCGACCGAAGATCTCCACGGTAGTCCCGAGCATAAAGCCAGAGGAGGAGAGGGGCACCATGGCGAAGAGGCCGAAAGTCAGGAAAAGTCCCCACGGATAGTCATAGGAGCTGTTGGTGACCGCAGAGAGGCCGAAGATGAAACGGATGGCTATGAGGGGCAGCCCTACGGCGAAGATTACGGCCAGTATCCAGTTAAAGGGGTTACGCACGGCCTGGATGATATACTGCCATGGTGTGAGCCCGAGCAGCAGTTTGTCTTTCAGGTCCCATTTGGTCTTGCCGGGAACCTTGTAATGGGAATCGACTGTTTTCACCCCGTTTGAAATGTATCTGTTCATGGCTTGTGATCCTCCTGCGCAGAATGGCCGTCTTCGTGGTTCTTGTTCTTGGTTGCCAATAGGTGAAAGCCGGTAAAGAGGGCTGGCCAGATGGTGAGGACCATCGGGACTATGCCGAGGAAGTCCTTGACATTGGAGATGATCGGATCATTTGCCATGGTCGTGTCGAAGCCGACCTTGTCAAAGTCAACGCCGGCAAGGTAGAGCCAGCTTGTTCCCCCAACCTCTTTTTCACCGTAAATGTGGTCAACATATCTGTCTGATTTCTCCCTTATCCGGTCGCGGCCGATCTTTAACAGATCATTGCGGTGACCGAAGGTGAGAACCTGCTGCGGGCAGACCTCGACGCATGCGGGAGGCTTGCCGTATTTCAGTCGGGTGTCGTAGCAGAAGATGCACTTCTTGACCACCGGGTTGAACGCGCTGGAATAGCTGTATCCCGGCACATTGAAGGGACAGGCTATCATGCAGTTGCGGCACCCTACGCAGACCTTGGAATTATAGATGACCGCTCCTTCCTTGGTCTTGGTGTAGGCATTGACAAAACATGATGTGAGGCAGGCAGGTTCATTGCAATGATTGCACTGGATCTTGCGATAGACCGGGTCACCCTCTTTCTTGGTCTCATACCGGTTGACAACCGTATATGCCTTTTCCGTTGGGCGCCGCGTTTCCTCAAAGACAGATTTGTCGTCAAACGGCACATCCGGCGCTGGGAGCTGCTGTTCCTTGTTGCAGGCTGCCTCACAGCTACGGCACCCCACGCAGCGGGTCAGGTCCACCAGGACCCCCATTCCTTCCGGGTATCCTTCAAATGAACCTATTCCCCAGGCCTTCTGTGAGACCCCAAGCGTGGCGGCTGCCCCGCATGCCATGCAACCCTTCAGGAAATCTCTACGTTTCATAATCCTTTCTCCTTCGCTTCATATTAACAATCATAAAAATCGCGGGGCAAACGCCCGGTTCGTGTCGTCAATGACCGCCGTGTTTCTTTTCTCCATGAGATTGTGGCGGAGCATAGGCGCCTGCGCTGTAAAAGGCGTCGCCTTTCTTATTCCGCTCATGGCAGTCCTGGCAACCGGTCGGCCCACCCATTTTCTGGTGGCATCCCGAACAGGCCTGGTGGTATGCCCCTTTAAGACCCGGTATGTCATTGTGGTAGGCTGTCTTGCTCTTTTCGCGCAGGGCGGCCGCGGAGAACGGCTGGGCCAGATGGCAACTCCTGCAAGCCACGCTTGCGGTTGCGCCGCTATTCTTGTGGCATCTCACGCAATTGGGATTCTGAGCAAGGGTGCCGGCCGTGTGGTGATGGCAGTCGGCGCAGTCCTTGACGAGCATGATATGCTTGGCGTGGTTGAAATGTACTTTATTATAGAGGTTCACCAGGACATCGAGCTCTAAGGTTTCCGGTGTGGTTTTGGCCCGGGAGTCGGCTGGGGACGCGATCAAGGCCAGCATGAAAAGCCCCCCGATTAGCCAGGTTCTGACAGCATACATATGGCATTCTCCTTTGTTAGGAATGTAGATAATCATTCGTCGTTTTTTGCATACATCATGAGGTGCGATGGATTAAACCCCGCCTATTTATCTTTTTGGGTATCATCCGTTTTGTGTATGTATTTGTAGAACGTCGGAAAGCCGACGAAGAACGTTATACAGATCAGGTATTCGACCCCCTTTATGTACTGGTAATAGTCAACCAGGGTGAAAACCTCTTTTACATGGCCAATCGATGAAAAAATACCCGACATGTTCATCCCTCCGCGTTTAATTCTGATGTTGTTGGAAAACCTTATTCCTCAACCGACAGGCAGTCAGAGGCCTTTCATTCACCGGCCCTTGCTTTGGCCATGCGGGTCTCACCCTCTTTTTTAGCCAACCCCTTTAGTGAAGCGAACAGGGTCATCATGGCCGGGATTAACTGGATGACGACGACCAGTGCAAGAAAGCCGACAAAAGCGAGCACCAGTGTGCTGCTGCTGTAGACCCTTGCAGTTGAGCTTGCAAAAGCGCTTGGTACCGAGGCAAATGAAACCGCCAATGTGCCCATAATAACTCTCATTCCATTCATGACATCCTCCTTATAGTGGTGTATAAAAGCGTCAGCTTTTTTCTATCGATTTAGTGGCCTGATTATGTTTCAGGCTTTCAAAAGCGCATTCAACAGCTTTGCGTATTTCTTCCTTATCTTCTACATTCATCGGCTTGAGTGCGTGATAAAAAATCCCTTCGTTACGCAGTTTTCGAATAAGTGGCAGTGAAGTGTCGGCGGAGATCAGGATGATTGTCAGATCGCGGTTGCACTGCCTTAGCAGGGGGATCATTTCGGCGGCCTTCAATTTATCGAATTCACTCCCAAGCAAGACCACCTGCACACTCTTCTTGAGGATTCCATCCAGTGCATCTGCCGCCGAATTGGTTACAATGACATTGTAACCGGCCTCGATAAAAAGTTCCGCCATCTGCTTTCTGCACTCTACGTCCTGATCTGCAATAAGTAGTCCCAACATCTACTTGCCTCGCTTATTATGGAAAAATCCCCAAAGACCCGAACAGACCGGCTTTCAGCCGCGCTACTTTTTTTCGTTGGTGACGGCGGTTTTCTTCGGCGCTGCCGTGAACAGTCCCTTGAGCATCGAGAAAAAGAGCACAAGCCCTGGAATGAACTGGAATGCAATAATCAGCGCCGCGAAGCCGAGAAAGAGGATGAGAAGAATGGAGCTTCCCTTTGCGACGCTTCCGTCGGTCGCAAGAGCCGGCGTAACCCAGGCCAGTGTTGCTAATATTGTTCTAATCAGGGTTCTCATGGCATCCTCCTTGTATGGTCATTCAGTTATTTGAAGCATCTGATTATGTATATGCAGCGGATGTGCCATGTCTAATAAACATTATTTATGCATCTTTAACCTACTGAAATAGTTGCGATAGTTTGTTTGGTGTCTGGAAACGCCCTGCATAAAAGAAAGTAAAACGCGCTATTAGTATAGTTTTTATATACATGTTGGCGACCGCTATTGTCTGAACCAGGCTGGATAAATTGCATAACATACCGTATTATAGAGTTATTTATGCCTTGCCAGGGGTGTATAATAATATTCCCGGAAACCGTTATCGGTTTGACTTTAATATGGAAATTGTTATATCATTAAAGCGCTCATGGATTCATTGATGAATGATTTTATTGTCAGTTCGCCCACACCCCTGATGCAGCCATGCATAGGGTGGCAATCTGAGAAAAGGTAAAAGGACCGCCGAATGGAGAAGTCGAGAATACTGGTTGTCGATGATGAGGCGGTAGTACGTGAAGGGGTGCGGCGTATCCTGGAAGGTGACCGGTACAGCGTCGAGACCTGCACCAGCGGCCGCGCGGCCCTGGACTTGATGCAGGAAAAAGATTTCAATATGGTGATAACCGACCTTAAGATGCCGGGAATGGGGGGGCTGGAGGTGCTCAAGACCATCAAGATACTCCAGCCAGAGATCCCTGTCATCATAATCACCGGCTATTCCACCGTCGATACCGCGGTGGATGCCATGAAAAACGGGGCTGTTGATTATGTAGCCAAGCCCTTTACTCCCGATCAGCTCATTGAAAAAGTCG
>JBGQDJ010000289.1:0-4423 GCA_041495805.1 Geobacteraceae bacterium | reverse complement strand
GTTTCGATGCCGGCAGATCCAATAATCCTGGCATCGGCGCGCCAGGCCCCATCCGCAAGCCCAGGCATGGGAAGTGTGACTTCCTCACCTGACGCTATGCTTCTTTCCGGTAATACGACAGTCTTATGTCCCGGTTTGCACACTGAGACCTGGATTCGAAGATTATTCCCAAGCGGCTTTCCTAAAATTTTAGCAAAGAGGGTGGCGGACTTTCCAGCTTGCAAAGGGTCCTTTCTGTCCAAAATTCGCACAGAGGAGGATAAAGAAAGATCAAGATGCGTCGCCGGTTCTTTTCGTGCCGACCAGAGCACAGCCCGGCCGAGACTCTCCTGCCAGTGGTCGTACTCAATCTCCCACCCTTCGTAATAGTCGATGTTCGGACGACTCAGCATGCGAATGCCTCTCCCTTTTCCAATGATGTAGGCCTCGCTTGCATTCTCATCGGCAACAAACGCGGGAAGAGGCGCAATCTTCTTTGGACTCTGCAACAGAGTTCTGTCATCCGACCCGACAAATACTATACCCGCACCTTGAGTAACGGCATTTAAAATAAGCTGTTTCTGTTCGGGAGGAACATCTGTCAAGGGAAGACCGAGAAACACAAAACAGTCCCACTTTTGCCGTAACAAGCCGTGCATTCTGCGCACACCGATTTGGTCGCCATGCCAATATTTTTTTGCGCTATCATTGATATGAGCCCAGAAAACAGCTTGAGCGTCAATATCGAACCGCTGCATCAACTCCACGCATTCCCGGGGATTGGTACCAGTACCATCTGTAAAAAACAGGACCCGGATTTTCCCACCGGCATAGGGTTTCGCCCATTTTGTGTGTGGAGACGTAAATTCGAAAGTCAACGCATGGTCGATCTCAAGCTCTTTCAAATCCGGGCTTGAAGCCCATGCTGCCGAGACTTGAAGAGTAAGGAGAGATAGCAAAAAAGCGAATAACAAGCGTATTATGGGGTATGATATCTGAAACATTTTGCATAAGAACTCATCAAACGTATTCAGATTTCAGCATGAAACTGATTTCGAATACCATTCAACGGTTGTCCTCAATCCCTCCATCAATCCAGTCTTATGCCGCCAGCCAAGCGAACGGAGCCGAGATACATCGCAGAGCTTGCGCGGTGTCCCATCAGGTTTTGTGTTATCGAACTCCAGGTCACCGGTGAAACCGACCACTTCCTTAATTAACAGCGCAAGATCCCTAATACTCACCTCCTCGCCGCTCCCCACGTTGATCAGGGCCGGCGCATGGTCACCATTGACCAGAGCCTGGTAATGCTCCACGGGAAGGTTCATCAGGAACAGACATGCTTCCGCAAGGTCGTCCACGTGTAGGAATTCACGCTTCGGTGTTCCCGTCCCCCAGACGATGACATTTTCCTTATTCTGTAATTTTGCCTCATGAAACTTTCTGACAAGCGCCGGGAGGACGTGGGACTTCTCCAGATCAAAGTTGTCTCCAGGGCCATAGAGGTTGGTCGGCATGGCGGCCAAATATTTTGTGCCGTACTGGCGGTTGTATGATCTGCACATGGTGATGCCTGCGATCTTGGCCACGGCATAGGCGTCGTTGGTCGGCTCCAGGGGGGCGGTGAGAAGATACTCTTCTTTAAGTGGTTGCGGGGCAAGCCGTGGATAGATGCAACTGCTTCCCAGAAAAAGGAGCCTTTTGACGTTGTTCAGGTATGCCTGATGGATGACGTTGTTCTGGATCATCAGGTTGTCGTAAACAAAGTCTCCCGGATAATTATTGTTGGCAACAATGCCACCCACCTTTGCCGCAGCGAGAAAAACGTATTCAGGTTTCTCCATCGCAAAAAAACCGGCAACCTCAGCCTGATTTCTCAGATCCAGCTCTTTGCTGGTACGCTGAACCAGATTGGCATACCCCTCGGCTTTCAGCTTACGGACAATGGCAGAGCCTACCAGCACGCGATGACCGGCTACATAGATTTTAGCGCTCTTATCCATCGGCCCGCTTCTCTCGTTCTGCCAGCATCAGGTCAGCATCCGTCATCATCTCGACCAGTTGTTCAAAGCTGGTTTTCAACTCCCAGCCAAGTTCGCGTTTCGCCTTGGACGGGTCCCCCAGCAGCAGGTCGACTTCGGCAGGACGGAAGTATTTGGGATCGATCTGAATAACTGTTCTGCCCGTTATTGAATCTATTCCCTTCTCGCTTTCCCCTTTTCCCTCCCAGCGCAGCGGCATGCCGAGACGCTCAAAAACCTTTTCGGCGAATGTGCGCACCATATAGGTTTTGCCCGTGGCTATGACAAAGTCGTCAGGCTTTTCCTGCTGCAGCATCAGCCACATCGCCTCGATGTAATCACCGGCAAATCCCCAGTCACGTTTGGCGTCCAGATTGCCCAGGTAGAGGCATGACTGCATCCCCAGCTTGATCCGGGCGGCGGCGCGGGTGATCTTTCTCGTCACGAAGGTTTCGCCGCGCCGCGGTGATTCATGGTTGAACAGTATGCCGTTGCAGGCGAAGAGGTTGTAGCTCTCCCGGTAGTTGACGGTAATGTAGAATGCATAGGCCTTGGCGCAGGCGTAAGGAGAGCGGGGATAAAAAGGGGTCGTTTCCTTCTGGGGAGTTTCCACGACCTTGCCGTACAGCTCCGATGAGGAGGCCTGGTAGTACCTGGTATTCAGCTCCGTCTCCCTGATCCCCTCAAGAAGCCTCACCGCGCCCAGGGCATCCACCTCGCCGGTATATTCCGGCACGTCGAACGACACCCTGACATGGCTCTGGGCGCCGAGATTGTAAATCTCGTCCGGCCTCACATCACGCAGCACTTTATTGATGGAGCTGGCGTCATTCAGGTCGCCGTAATGGAGCAGCATGCGAACGCCGCTTTCGTGGGGGTCCCGGTATATATGGTTGATCCTTCCGGTATTGAAGGACGAGGAGCGGCGGATCATGCCGTGGACTTCATAACCCTTCTCAAGCAGCAGCTCGGCAAGGTATGAGCCGTCCTGGCCGGTTATGCCGGTTATAAGCGCCTTTTTCACTGTTAATATCCCCTTACGTTAATTCAACTATCTCTTGTCATGCCTGGTTCTCTGCTATCTACTGATGCTCCAACAGCCGCTCATGTAGAAATTTACGGAACTCGCCGTTGAACTCCTCACGCTTCAGGGCCAGGTCTACCGTGGCCTTCAGAAAGCCCATCTTGTCGCCGCAGTCGTGACGGATGCCGTCGAACAGGCAGCCATATATGGCTTCTTCATTGGCAAGCCTCTTGATGGCGTCGGTCAGCTGGATCTCTCCCCCCTTGCCCGGTTTCTGTTGTTCCAGGATCGGGAATATTTCAGGCGTGAGCACATAGCGGCCGATGATGGCAAGATCCGACGGGGCCTCTTCCGGCTTTGGCTTCTCAACCAGGTCGGTTACCTCGAAGACCTTTTTATAGATGTGAGTTGCCTGAACGCATCCATAGGAAGAGATGTTTTCCATCGGCACCCTCTCAAGGGCAAGGACCGTTCCCCGGTATTTCCGGTAGACCTCCAGCAACTGCCCCAGGCAGGGAGTTGGCGCATCGATAATATCGTCGCCGAGAAGCACCGCAAACGGCTCATTGCCGACGAATTCACGTGCGCAGAGGACGGCATGGCCGAGTCCCAGAGCCTGCTTCTGCCGCACGTAAAAAATGTTGACCATGTCGGCGATTTTCCGCACCTGGGCAAGTTCCGCGTCTTTCCCCTTTTCGGAGAGAAGCGACTCCAGTTCGAATGCGATGTCGAAATGATCCTCGATGGCTCGCTTGCTCCGGCCGGTGACGAAGAGAATCTGCTCGATGCCTGCCGCAACCGCTTCCTCAACCACGTACTGCACCAGCGGTTTGTCGATCAGCGGAAGCATCTCCTTTGGAGAGGACTTGGTTGCGGGAAGAAACCGGGTGCCGAGACCGGCGACGGGGAATACAGCCTTTTTTACCTGCATCTGCTTGTCACCTTCACACCTCCATTCCACGGTAACCGATTTCGCGAGATTACGCGGCTGGAGCGCATTGTTTGCTTTGAGGACGGAAACTATCCTCTCTGACAGACTCTATCCTGCTCTTATGCGGCCGTTTCAGCTTCAACCGCTTTTCCCACTCCCAGGCGCTCCTGATGATGAAATCGAGGTCGTCATGTTTTGGAGTCCAACCCGTAAGCTCCTTCAGCCTGGAGCTGTCAACAATGAGAGCTGCAGGGTCGCCGGGCTGCCGGCCTGTTTCTTCCACCTTGAAATCGATCCCGGTCACCCGCCTGGCCGCATCCACCACCTCTCGGCCCGAATAGCCGTGACCGTAGCCGCAGTTGAAAACTTTCGACGTCCTCGTTTCCAGCAACCGCTCCAGCACGCAGACATGGGCCTGGGCCAGGTCGGTCACGTGGATGTAATCCCTGACGCAGGTCCCGTCCGGCG
>JBGQDJ010000288.1:0-4439 GCA_041495805.1 Geobacteraceae bacterium | reverse complement strand
GTCGGCCCTAGGTGGCGGTGACGGGTCCCGCAGGATCGGGCGGTTGCTGTTCCCCAGGTCGCCGGAGAAGAGCACCGTCCGCCGCACTCCTTTTTCTTCCAATGCCAGGTGAATGCACGCGGAACCAAGTATGTGGCCGGCGTCGACAAATGTCGCGCTAACGCCTGGAGCCAGTTCCAGCGGGTGATCGTACCTGGCTGTCCTGCCGAAATAGTCGAGGCTGTTCAGGGCGTCTATTTCCGTAAAGAGGGGGGGATGGTTCTTCTTGTGGTTACCATGCCGGGCGGCACGGCGTGCGTTGCTCCGCGCTTCCTCTTCCTGCAGATGTCCTGCGTCCAGCATCACCAGCCGCGTCAGCTCCCGCGATGCGGAGGTTGTAACGATCTCGCCCCGGAAGCCCCGTTTCACGAGTAGAGGGAGGCGGCCGCAGTGGTCGAGATGCGCATGGGTGAGGAGCAGGAAGTCAATGCCGGCGGCATTGAAGCCGAAGGGCTCCGCGTTCTCTTCGACAAGCTCCCGCTCCCCCTGGAAAAGGCCGCAGTCGATGAGAATACGCTTCCCGGCGCATTCGATCATGTGGCAGGAACCGGTGACATCGTGGTCGGCACCGTGGAATGACAGTTTCATGAAAACCTCCTTGGGAACGAAATTAAATAACATGGAAAGGGCTTCGCATTGCGTGAGAACGGCATAGGCACTGTGCGGTCTTAACCGTACCAGCTGCCTTTTTAGGCCACATAAACGCTTCCCTGTTGATCTTTATGTGTCCTCTGGTATCATGTCGCGCAAAACCCGCTTACGAACCTCGTTACGAAGATACTCCAGCAACTCCGATGCGCTTACTCCTCGCCGTTGTGTCTCGATCCTCACCCAATTCAACAATTCCAGTCGCAGGAGAAGCCGCATGCTCAGGGTGCTAAGTGCCAATGTGGTACCGCAGGGACATTTAACCATCGCAATGGACCCAATGGGCTGCCTGGTATCCCAATTCTTCAATTCAGCATCGTAGGATATGGGCAGTCCAATCCGCTCGGTGATTTGTATATACTTGCCGAGCGTGGCAAAAGTGCGATTACAATTTGAGCATACCTTGGGGAAAAGGCTCTCAAAGTATTCGTGCAATATTTGGACTACTTCTTCTTCGGTCATATTGGAAATATTTTGGCCTAACATAAAGCTGACCGACCGATTTTGGGCCGGTCCAGCCGCGAGTTGGCAAACCTTTGTTTTCATCCTTTTTGAGATTTGGAGTTTTGACCCTTATGGTCTTCCTCCGTCAAAAAGATTGTTCTAAAAGGGAAAATCAGCCTTGTTTATGCCAGTTTCAGTCTATATTTACGCATGTTAGCTTGGTCCGACCCCGGACACCTATCCCCCCCATGAGCGCACCTGCCGTGATGAGCCATATAGGCAGGGTGTACGCGGCGATGCGCTCCATCCCCCCCACGCCCAATCCCAGTCCATAGCCCTGCGCAAATAACCCCGTAGCCGCGAGTCCCAACGCCCCGAAGCAGATTGAAAAGCTTGAAAACATGCGCCATTGCGTGCCATGGCGGGCGGCAATTCCAAAGACAAGAATAGCCGTATTTCCCGTAATGAATTGCGTTCCCGCACTGATCACATGCGCTCCATGATTCACGTCCTCCGGAAATAAGCCGACTCCCACCATACTGAGTGCCGTAATTCCCAGCAACACACCGACCCAGTTGCATGCACGCCTGTGGGCAAATGCGGGGCGGGCGAGCACGGTGCCGACCGCAATGATGATGCCCTGTAACGCAAATGATGCGTTCATGACTGTGTGCCACGGCGAGCATACAAACGCATTGGAGCCTGCATATACAGCACACGAAGTATTTCCAAGATCGCTAATGAAGTTGGTCGCAAGACTGAATGGCGTCGTCCAGCGCGACTGGGCTACGGCCTGTGCCACGAAGAACTGCACTGCGCTCATCCACACGCCTCCGGCTATTCTCAGTCGTCGTTCATGGACGAAGGCTACATCGCGCTTCGGTAGAGTGGGCTTGTTCATAGTCGATTCACGCTGGTCATCCGAACCGGTCCGCTGAGCACCATATCAGTGGTCACCCATTTTATTTTTCACAGCTCGCCAAACGGCTTTTGCCAGGCATGACCGAGTTCCTCCTTCAACGCGATGGTGAGACGGTATGCCGGCTGCTGCATCGACTTAAATGGTAGCGCGCGTTGCTCCACCAAACCGGTTGGAACTTGAGACGAAAACGACATCATCGCCTGTTTGACTCCTTCGCCTTCGACGAGGCTCAGCCGGCCATAGAAGAGTTCCCAGTACTTTGTCCGAGCTTTGTTGAACTCATCTAACGATTCCGTAGTCGCCATGGTTGATGCGGCGGAACTAGTCTCGAGAAACAGGCTCAACTTTGTGTTCCAAAACGTCGAATAGAACTCTTTCTCCTTCGTATCCGTGTATGTGTGATACGCCCAAACTGCCGCTACGACTGCACCGAGAAGTGTCAATGTCTTGAGCGCAATTTCCCACTTTTTGTATGGATCAGCGACTGCCACGGTATCCTCCTTGTGAACGCGGAACGGGCCGGGCGCGCAGCGGCGTAGCGTAGCGAAGACCGGCTGCCGCCACCTGGTTGGCATTTCTACTCTCCCGCTTCAAGTCCTAAACAGGGGGGCATCAATGGGGACGTTCTCAAAACGTTTACCAACGATGTCAAACAACCATCTAAATTAAGTTATTAATAATGTCCCCATAGCCCTCCCCATGGTTATCGGCCAGGTCGCTGGGGCCGCATTCGCAGACGCCGGCCAGGGAAAGGAGGCTGTCGGTCTGTTCGTCCAGGGCGGGATAGACCGTTTCAGCCGGATGAGCCGCTGCACTTCCCCTCGCAACTGCAGGAGAGACCCTTGGCCTTGGCGAAAGACTCTCTCCCCTCCTTCCCCGCCAGCAAGGCGATGACCAGCGCTCCGATGGCGTCCAGGCTCCCCATGCCGGTCAGTTGAAAACCCAGGCTCGACAGGAGCAGGACGAGCGACAGGTAAACGCAGGCCCTGGAGCAGGCGGCATCGGCCAGGATGGCCGGTGAATCGAGGGCAAGGCCTACCTTGGTTTTGTGATGGATCAGGAGCCACATGATGGAGATGGAAACGAGCGATACGACGATACCCCAGAGGGTAGTTTCCGGCTCGTGTTGCCGGACAAGGGACACCGACGCAGTCAGGACCAGGGCAATGGTCAGGAGATAAAAGGCGAGGCCGGTAATCTTAAGGGCCCGCTGTTCGAAGCCGTCCCGGGTCTCGCCGTAGTTGTTCCTGATCCGCCTGACCATGTGCCAGACCCCCACCGCCGACATAACCTCGATGAATGAATCGACGCCGAAGCCGAACAGCACCAGGGTTTCATCGGCCACCCCCAGCCAGATGGAGACGATCCCCTCCACGAGGTTGAAGCCGATGGTGAAGAGGGCAAGGAGATTTGCCCGCTCCAGGAGCCGGTCACGTTCTTCAGTTTTCATGTCAGCAGGTAATCTCCGAAAAAAACTCCCCCTCCTGTTTCAGGAGGGGACATGGGTGGTAAAGGCTCACAGCGCTTTCCGGTCAAGGCTCCGGTACTGGATCGCCTCGGCCAGGTACTGCTCCCGGATATCTTCACTCCCTTCCAGGTCGGCGATTGTCCGGGCCACCTTGAGGATGCGGGTATAGGCGCGGGCGGAAAGGCCGAGTTTCTCGGTGACGATCTCCAGAAGCCGATGCCCGGCCGCGTCAGGCTCGCAGTATTTGCGGATATGGCGGGACGACATCTGGGCGTTGCAGTGGACCTTGGTCCCCTTGAAACGCGCCAGTTGTATCTCCCTTGCCTGCTCAACCCGGGCGGCGATGGACGCGGAGCTCTCCCCCTCGGCGCGGTCGGCCAAGTCACGGTATCTGACCGCGGGGACCTCTATATAAATGTCGATCCTGTCCAGAAGCGGGCCGGAAATGCGGGAGAGGTACTTTCTCTTCTCCCCCGGCAGGCAGTTGCAGAATCCCTCGGGGCCTGTGTTTCCCGAGCACTTGCAGGGGTTCATGGCGGAGACGAGCATCATCCGGGATGGATAGGTGATGGACATGAGCGCCCTGGATATGGTCACCTTTCCGTCTTCCAGGGGCTGGCGCAGGACTTCCAGCACATGCTTCTTGAACTCGGGGAGCTCGTCGAGAAAGAGTACGCCGTTGTGGGAGAGTGAGACCTCGCCGGGCCTCGGGGTGTTTCCGCCGCCGATCAGGGCGATGTCGGAGATGGTATGATGGGGGGCTCGGAACGGACGACTGGCGATGAACGCCTTGTCCCGCTCCAGGAGCCCGGTGACGCTGTAAATCTTGGTGGTCTCGATCGCCTCTTCGAACGACATGCGGGGGAGGATGGATGGTATGCGCCGGGCAAGCATTGTTTTGCCAGAGCCGGGAGGACC
>JBGQDJ010000287.1:0-4440 GCA_041495805.1 Geobacteraceae bacterium | reverse complement strand
TTTTTCTGCCGGAAGATGACGTAAGGAATCAGTAACCCGAGGGTGAAGGGAATAAGGATCGGAAACAGCAGAAAGATAAGATATGCTTCATTGTAATTGGGGCGAAAGGAAAATCGTATATTGCGGTACGAGGAGTTGCGTGCATTGAACATGCGGGAACGGACCACCAGCCACGGGACCGCGATGAAGATGGCGAGGCCGGTGATCATGCTGAGGACCGGGCTCACCTTGTTGCCGATCATGTAGAGCAGGAATGCCGCCGCGCCGATGAGCCAACCTTTGAACAGGGCAATCGGGTCGGCCAGGTAATCGAACGGCTCGTTGTCCAGCATGGTGCTGCCGTAGAAATAACGGCGCTTGCGCACCTTGGCCCATGCCGAGTAAATCCCGATGGTCACGATCTTGAGGAGGGTGTTAACGATCCAGATGCCGAAATATTCTCCCCCTTTTCCATTGAAGGAAAAGGAGAGGGTGCGCGCCCCTTTTGGCCGCGAAGCCGCGCCTGTCAAGGCTGGGTCAGGTCCGGACCCGACATTGAATGATGCGATGTCGGGATTGGTTGGCGCAGGAGGTAATGTGCCTGCGTTCCGAATAGAGGTTTCTTGATCCGATAATGATGGAATGGTCGGGTCAACAGCGGGGAAATGGAATTCCATGCGGCACTTCGGACAGGTGACTCTCACACTCCCTTCAGGAATCGCACTGGGCAGGACCGATCTGCTGAAGCTACAGTGCGGACAGGTTATTGTCATGGTTTGCTCTTCCATGGAATTTCTCCTCAAGCAGATGAACCGCGGCGATAATCAGGACAAATCTTAACCACCTGTCAAAGCAACAGCTTATTATTCTTCCGAGTAATCCGTCAGACTCCGGAGAGTTTCACCCAGTTCGTATGCAGCTATGGCGAACAACCGGTCCAGGAGCCTTCCTGTCAGCGCTGGGGGGTAGAGGGGAAAGCCGAGACGGTATATGAGGTCGAGGAGCCCGTCCTGCCGGTTTTCTTCCAGGAAAAGCGCCCCGTACTGGAAGATCGGGGAGTAGAGAAGCGCATCCTCCATGACGGATTCGTCTTCGCTCCAATAGGGAAGAATCGTCTCGATGGAAAGGCAGGTCCCTTGCCCGGTTGCGTCTTCCGTAACATAGATGAGAATCTCGTCCTGCTGCGCTCCGCTATGCTCTATTGCCTCGGGGCAGACAACGAAGACAGGCAGGACCAGCAATCTGCCATGCTGGGGATCAAGGCCGTAATTCCATTGTTTGCGGGACAGGTAGCGCTCCAGGGAATTATAGGCCTTCACCTGCCATCCGTGCAAGCCGCTGTAGAATTCCGGGCGGAAGGTCTCCCGCTTCTCCACAAGCGTTTCGAGGGAGATAAAGTCATCCTCTCCCGCGGCGGGACGTGGTTTCCGCTGTTCCACATTATTCACCACGAGCCGCAGATGCGGTCGTTTCCTGTCATCCTTCTCATGTGTCATGAAACATCTCCTCCACGTACCCGCACTTCGATTTCACGCTCCGTTGGCAAGAAGTGCAACGAAATCGGCACTGAATAATGGCGATCTGTTGAATTCTTGATCCGAAAGCAACCAATACACCCGCGGATGTACATCTGTCAACAGATATAATCTGTTGCGCGGCAAGGGAGGACAGTCGTCGGGAAACAGGTTCAGACCAATTTGCAAGCTGAAACAAATGACGTAAGATCGTTGGATCTGGCAAGGATTCCATCTTGTCCGGTGATCTCCAGGAACTCAACTCCGAAACCGATGGGTAGTGATCTCGTTGCGTCTTCCCCGGCGTTGTTGCGCCAGGCGACCCGTCCCCATATAACGGTAACTTTATTGTTGGCTGTCGGAAGCTTGAAAGAAACAACCAGTTCGCTGCCGCACTCCACTTCGCAATCGGCAACTATATAAAGACCGTTCACGGCGAGGTCATGACTGATTCCCTGGAATCTCCCCGCTCCGGTCTCAATGGTCACAGGCATTTGGCAGGGTACCCGCGGTTCTCGCCGCTCAATGAGAGGGAGAAGGGCAAAAACATTGTTCAGATATTCTCTGCGCTGCAGAGGTTTGAGCAATATCGCGTCACATCCTGATTTTCTGTATGAGGCCATATCATCCTGTCCGGATTTGGTGATGACAAGGATCACCGGTGTCGATAACAGTTCCGGGTCCTTTCTTATGGCCAGGCAGCATGATTCCCCGTCCATGTGCGGCATATTAACATCCATCACCACCAGATCCGGACGTTCGGATTTCATAATCTCCAGCGCGTCTCCTCCATTGAACGCAGTAAGAATTCGAACGGGAGAAAACCTGAGAAAATCTTTCTGGATGTCCAGAAAAATCTGGGCATCATCCACGAGAAGTATTTTTGCTTTGTACATAACTGCCTGCCTTTCATGTCTTGATCGCTACTCAGAGAAGAGGGGTCAAATTGCTCTGTAGAACATTCACGGCTTATCCCATATAAGGCATTCAACAAGCATGACAGATTTTATTGTCCGCCAGGATGTGTCGGGAAATCAGCCGATTCGACATATGCTAACAATAATCGTGCCGATTATCATTAACTTAAGTAATCGACAGGTTACAGGTAGACTTGGACATTTCCGATTTATACGGACTGTCAACTAAGTTTACAAAAGGGAGATGTAAAAGGGCTGGATGCCTGTCTGGTAAAGGAATGCGGTGGTTGTAAACAAAGTTTACGGTTGTAAACAAAGTTTACGGTTGTAAACTTTGTTTACAGTTTCATGGGGGACGCTTCCAGGGGGGCAAGAAGCGCCGAAATTATATGCAACTAAAAGAGGGTGCGAAGAGCAAGGTTGATTCCAACATCGGGCGAAGTAGTATTGATTATATAATCTTCGGAAAAGGCGAGATCCAGCGCTGTATTCTTGGCAAAGGCAAAGGTGGCACCCCATACCGTCTGGATTGAGCATGTGCTGAGTTCATGAAGGGAACTGTTTTTGTAAAACGGAGTATTGGCGTCGAACTGCAGCTTCAATGCCAGCCATTCGTTAGGGCTCCACCCCAATCCAACCGTGCCGAACGCGACCAGGTTGCGCTGCTGATCGGGTAAAACGTCACCTGTAGTAAGGCCCATCCCACCCAGTGCGCCGTAAAGCGTCAGGTGGCTGGAGGTGAATCGGAAATCGCGGGCCGCGGTGAGCCAGAGGGAGAAATCGGCGCTGCCGCTGCCGTGCAGTTCCCCGCTATTCCCGGTTGGCAATTTGATGCTTCCGCGAAGCGCTACTGCCGATGTTTTAGCTGGGTCGGCGCCATAGAGTTGGAACGCGCCGGAAAGACGAATATCTCCGAAACCGCCGTTTGCGTGGTTGATGTTGAACCGTTCCACGCCGTCGCGCCCGGTATAGGCGAAAAGGAGGCGGTTATGCGGGACCTTGTCGCGCCCCCCCGCCCCCAGGCCGAATGTGTCGTGGAAATCTCCTACAAGGCCATCGAGGAAACCGCCGCTTTCCACTATGTAAGGGATATCCAGGCCGACCTCGAATCTTTTCCCTATCCCGTAACGGAGCGCCAGGTTTGTCCTATAGGTTTCACCATCCAGGGCGATCTTTTCCACACCTCTATCGTCGATTGCAAAGTTGCTGGCAAGGCCGACCCCCAGCTGTGCGGAGAGGTGGCCGCCGGGGACAAGACGAGCATTGTCGGCCGGTTGCAGTCCGAAAATCTGCACAATCGGGCTCTGGTTGGATGTGTAAAACGGTGTAATCTCAGCTGCATGGCTGTTAAGGGAAGAGACAAGGAGAGCAACACAGATAAGCAGCAGGGAGTGCATACAAAAGCGGGACGCTCTTGCCAAGGAAGGGGCATGATATCGCATAATTTATTTTCCCGGTGTAATGGAGTTCGTTGGCATCTTATAAATCAAAACTAATCCAATTGCAAGAGGTTTTTCATTCAGAAGAGAGAAAATATGAGTGAAAATATGAGTTGAGATAATGTGACAGATGGGAATATGATATGAGCCTTATATATACTTTATAACGGGGTGGATTACATGCATGTTTTTTCAGCGCTTTTTAAGCTCCATCTTCCCAGCAATTCTCTGAAGGGGAAGAGAGGGATAGTCAAGAGCGTGCTGGCAAGGGCGCGCAACAATTTCAATGTGGCTGCCGCTGAGGTCGATCTGCAGGATATGCACGGAACTGCCGTTCTTGCCTTTGTTACGGTCAGCGAAAACAGGGCGCATGCCCGCCGTCAGCTGGAGAGGATCGAGGAATGGCTGGTGGAGGAGCGCCCCGATCTGGATCTGGTGGCTGTGGAGATAGAAGAGCGTTGAGGATTTTGCATGCCGCAAGTTTTTTACAGCGCATTGCAATTTGTTTCCAGTGTGGTAATGTTATCAAGATCCGCACTTGGCTTGTCGGAAAAGATTAAATTAATAAGGAGGCAAAAGAATGACGTACAC
>JBGQDJ010000286.1:0-4460 GCA_041495805.1 Geobacteraceae bacterium | reverse complement strand
AGCAGTTTAGAGAACTTACGATCATAGCTAGCATGAAAGTCGGCAAGAAGCCACCCGCTTTATCAATACCCAAACCCAGAACTAACAAAAAATATATTGATCCAACCTCTGCAAGCAAACTACACCCCCATGCAGCTGAAATAAGCGCATGGTATCAGCGAGACTACTATACCTTAAAAGTTTGGAATATTCCGTCACGCTATTACTGGCGTATCGGACCTTTTTCGGATGACTGAATTAGAAAAGATCGGAGCCTAGTATGCATTTAACTGACTGTTTTATGCCGCTGGTTGCTTATGTTGCCTACTTTCAACAGAAAGCAGCCACCAAGCAGCCACCCTTCGAACAGGTAAAGGGTGACATTCAGCGCCTGCTCTCGGAAAGTGAGATGTTGGTGAGGAAAGGCGCATTTTCTCAGGATGATTACGACCAGGCCCGTTTCATGGTCTGCGCATGGGTGGATGAGGCGATTCTCGCCTCTCCCTGGAACCAGAAGGGGATGTGGCAGCGTGAGCAGCTCCAGCGGCTCTATTACAATACGACCGATGCCGGCGAGGAGGTCTTTGAGCGGCTGAACGCGCTGGGATTCCATCAGCAGGACGTGCGCGAGGTCTATTACCTCTGTCTCGCCCTCGGTTTCAAAGGACGCTTTATCCACCAGGGGGACGACTTCCTTCTTGAGCAATTGAAGCTGTCGAACCTGAAATTCCTCCTTGGGAGTTCGGTCGGCATCCCTTCCCTCGAACGGGCGGAACTCTTCCCTGAGGCATATCCGACCCGCTCCATGGAGATTGGCCCGCAGAAGAGGAAGTTCCGCTTTTCCATGGTAACCATTTCCGCGCTGGCGGGACCGCTCCTTCTTTTTGCGGTTCTCTTTCTGATTTACCGCTTTACCCTTAACGGGATTGGCGAAAATTTCTTCAAGGCGGGGTAGCAACTTGAAAAATACCATACTCAGGATTTTGAAGTACTTTCTCATCGGCGTGGCGGTACTCCTTGTCATACTCTTACTGTTCGCCCTTGTCTTTCTGATGGATTGGCCGTGGTGGGTCGGGATATTTCTCCTTCTGGGGATCATCGGCCTGATCATCGGCGCCCTCTTCCTGAGGAAGCTCCTGAAACGGCGCAATGAACAGCAGTTCGTGCAGCAGGTTATCGAGCAGGATGAGTCCCGTCTGAAGAAGCTCAATCAGCAGGAACGTGACGAACTGAAAGAGCTGCAGGACAAATGGAAAGAGGCGGTTGAGACCCTGCGCCGATCACACCTGAAGAAACATGGCAATCCCCTCTATGTATTGCCATGGTACCTCGTAATGGGAGAGAGCGGATCGGGTAAGACGACCGCGATCAGCAGCGCCCGTCTCTCATCTCCGTTTCTCGATGTCAACCGGATATCGGGGATTTCCGGAACCAGGAGCTGCGACTGGTGGTTCTTCGAGCAGGCGATAATAATCGACACCGCCGGCAGGTACACGATCCCCGTCGATGAGGGAAGTGACAAGGACGAATGGCAGAAATTCCTGTCACTGCTTTTGAAATACCGGAAAAAAGAGCCTATCCATGGGCTGATCCTGACGGTTGCCGCCGATAAGCTCCTCGGCGCGTCCGCGGAGGAACTAGCCGAGGACGGACGGAAAGTCCGCCGCCGCATGGATGAACTGATGAGAGTTCTGGGGATCAAGTTTCCGGTTTATCTTCTGGTTACCAAGTGCGACCTGATCCAGGGGATGTCGCAGTTCAGTGAGCAGTTGCCGGAACAGGGACTTGAACAGCCTATGGGTTTCGTGAATGAGGAGCTTTCGAAAGACGTGGCGGGTTTCCTGGACCGTTTAATGGCGGGCATTGGCGAGCGATTAAGGAACCTTCGCCTGCTCCTTCTCAACCAGCCCGGGACCGGCTCCGCCGCCGCCGGATACCTCCTATTCCCGGAAGAATTCGAAGGACTTAAGAAAGGTCTCGAACCTTTTGTAAAAACCGCGTTCCAGGAAAATCCATATCAGGATACCCCCATCCTCAGGGGGCTCTATTTCAGCAGCGGCCGCCAGGAGGGGACCCCATACTCGCATTTCCTCCAGGCCCTCGGCCTCATCGGGGAGAAAGAGGTGCTCCCTGGCACCAGCAAAGGGCTCTTCCTCCATGATTTCTTCGCAAAGATCCTGCCGAAGGACAGGGGGCTTTTCGCTCCGACCAGCAGGGCGCTGGAATGGCAGCTCATCACAAGGAACCTCGGGCTTGCCTCGTGGATCCTCCTGTGGCTGACCGTATCGGGACTACTCAGCTACTCCTTTGTCAAAAACCTTAATATTATCAGGAACGCCTCACACGTGGCCTCCAAGAGCCCCGAATTCAGGGGTGAATTCGTGACCGATTCGGCGATCATGGAACGCTTTCGCCGAAATATACGCGACATAGAAACGGAAAACTTGCACTGGTGGACTCCACGTTTCGGACTTAACGAGAGCCTGAAGGTCGAGGCCAGGCTCAAGACGCAATACTGCAAACTGTTCCAGGAGCGATTCCTCCTCCCCTATGACACAAGAATGTTCAGCGCCATTACCGGCTTTGCCCCTTCCACGTCCGATGATGTCACCGGTCAGTACATTGTTCATCTGGTGCGCCGCATCAATCTGTTAAAGACCCGGCTTACCGCTCCCGACCTCGCAGCGCTCAAGGCAAGACCTCTGCCGACATATGTCATGGAGGCCCCTTTACCGGGTGGCGATGCGGAAATAAGAAAGACGTTCGGCAACCTCTATCTGGATTACCTCCTCTGGCGTTCGAATACAAATGAGATAAACCAGGAGGTATCCCTGCTTCAGTCATGGTTGCAGCGACTTATGGCGGTCAAGGGTGCAAACCTTCAATGGCTGGTGGAGTGGGTAAACAGGGACGGCTCCGTTTCTCCCATAACGCTCCAGTCTTTTTGGGGAGGGAGCCTCAAGCTCGCCGATGAACGGCAGATCGCCCCGGCTTATACACGCAAGGGGAAGGATATGATCGACTCCCTGATAGATGAGTTGGCTTCCGCTCTCCCGGAGTCGACCCTCCTGGAAAAGGACAGGATGGCCTTCCTGAATTGGTACCGGAGCGGCTCTCTATCCGTATGGCAGGATTTCGCGGTCATATTTCCGAGAGGCGCCCGGACACTCAAGGGGGCCAAGGAATGGCAGCATGTGGCCGCTATCATGGGAACCGACCAGGGGCCCTATTTTGCATTGCTGAACAGGATGGCCACCGAGCTGGAACCGTTGATCGAAACTGAAGGGGTGCCGCCGTGGCTTCAACAGACATACCAGTACCAGATCCTGAGGTCAAGGGCCGGCGCCGGGGCGCTGATAACCAAGACCACGGAGCAAGGCCAGAAGGTCATGGGAAAACTGGAGAAGCTGTTCGGCAAGGGTAACGCGGGCTCCGCGGCGATCGAATCCAAGTCCGCGTCAGCCAAGTCACTGCAGGACTACCGTAACGCCCTCACGGCAATTGCTCCCGCGGCCCAGTCCAGAAACCAGGCTTATCAGATGGCCCTCCAGGTGTTTTCCGATGACCCGACGTCGAGCAAGTCGCCTTTCTTCGGCGCATACGATGCAGTCGAACGCTACCGGAGGAACAGCGAGGAGGGCAGGGTTGACGCGATATTCTGGAACCTCTTCACAGGGCCGATCAACTATCTGTGGGGCTACGCCCTTGGTGAAACCGCATGTTCGATGCAGGGACAATGGGAAGAAAAGGTGCTTCAGGAGGCCCAGGGTGCGGTTGGACAACAGGCTGTACAGTATCTCCTCACGCCTGACGGGCCGGTATGGAAGTTCGTGAAGGGTCCGGCGGCGCCGTTTCTCGGTTGGAGCCCCCAGAAGGGGTATTACTCCAGGGTTGCACTGGGAGGAACGGTTCCGTTCGAACAGGTTTTCTATTCGTTCCTCAAAAAAGGGGCGAACGTCAAGGCTGCGGTTGTGCAAAAGCAGAACTTCGGGGTAACCATAAAGGGACTCCCCACCGACTCCAACCCGGACGCCCGTATCAAGCCCCAGAGCACCCGGCTTGAGATGCAGTGCGCCGGCGGGAATCAGGTCCTGGAGAACCTCAACTTCCCCATTACCAAATCGTTCAACTGGTCGCCCGATTCCTGCGGCGATGTCGTCCTCCAGATAGACGTCGGGGATATCGTCCTGACGAAGCGATACGGAGGACCGCAGGCGTTTCCCGACTTTCTGGATAATTTCAGGGGGGGGAGACATACATTCAGCCCCGCTGATTTCCCAGTCGAAAGGCAGGCCCTGCAACGAATGGGTATCAAGTTCATCCAGGTCAATTATCAGGTCAGGGGGGGGCAGGCGATTGCCGGTCAGGCTAAATCCATACCCGGACAGGCGCCGAGGGTTATCGTCAGGTGCTGGGACTGATGAGTCCGGATACGCAATGGCTCTGGGCGGCCCATGGCAAGCATCCTTCGGCAAAGGATT
>JBGQDJ010000285.1:0-4484 GCA_041495805.1 Geobacteraceae bacterium | reverse complement strand
TTCTCCAACCGTTCATTCAGCTCCTGCAACTCCCCGGTATTTAACCTGATGACCCTGTCACGTTCGAGAAGAGCATCCGCCATGCTGTTGAAGGAGTTGGCCAGCATGCCAACCTCATCCCGTTGATCGATTTTTATACGTTTGCTCAGGTCACCGGTTTCGATCAGATGTGCACCGCCTGCAAGCTCGCGCAAGGGTCCGCTGAGCCTGCGCGCTACGATAAAAGCCAGGCCGAAGGAGAGGATTATGCCGACTGTCGCTGATGCAAGGATATTCCACAAATTATCGTGTCGTATCTTTTTTACATGCTCCTTGGACAACGCGACGGAAAAAGAGCCGATAAAATCGCCCCGTAAATTCTTTATCGGCTCAAACGCCGTCTCATATGGTTTTTCACCGATCGCAGCCTCGCCCCGAAAGGGGTGTCCCATCTCCAGCTTCCTCAGTATCTCCGGTGCGATGGTGGCGGGAAGGAGCGACCCTTCGACCTGGCTGCTGGCAATCCTGTTCCCTCCCTGGGTTATGGCCACCTCCACCTTCTTGCCGAATATTTCATGGACCTTGAAAGGGAGGAGATAATCATTTATGATGTCGCCGGCTATAACCGCCCCGAGCAGACCCTCTTCAGGCGAAACAATCGGCACGACAACGGTCATCATCATAGCTTCGTCAGTTGCCGGGGGGGCGCAATATTTCGTCTCACCTTCTCGACAAAGGAAGGCATATGGCGCCAGTTCAGTGGATATGGAAGGCTGTCTGTCGCGAAATGCCCTTTCAACGATACCGTCTAGTTCGAATCTGTCGCCGGAACTGTTATTGAATGCCCTGGCAACCACCCTGTTTTCCCTATCCACGATCGTCAGAACATCGACGAATGGTATGATGGTCTGCCACTGTTTCAGGGAGTTCATAAGCCAGGTTTTATCCCTTGCTTGCAGATGGTTCTGGACATATTCGGACGATGCCGGCTGTAAAATGGAATATTTTATCAGGTCGGCGCGGGCAAGATACTGGCTCTGGACAAACTTGAGATTCGT
This sequence comes from Geobacteraceae bacterium, assembly GCA_041495805.1. Classification (GTDB taxonomy): domain Bacteria; phylum Desulfobacterota; class Desulfuromonadia; order Geobacterales; family Geobacteraceae; genus JBGQDJ01. The sequence goes on along the minus strand of JBGQDJ010000285.1, from coordinate 3,447 downwards.
TTCCAGCTCTTTTTTTATATCATCTTCAAGGGAAGCGTACAGGCTTTTGATGGTCGTATAAATGAGGGTGGAATAGGAAAGGAGAAGGATAAACAGAATGGAGACAAACAGTTTGCCGCGTATACCGAAGCGAGGTAGCATGGACGTTCCTTATCGAAGATAACTGCGATCAAACAATCCCGGGAAATTAGTCATAAAAATCACACCCCTTCAGCCTTCAGATCCCTGGTCATCAATTCAATGACCCCTTCCCTCACAGGTTTGTCATGATACAGCACCTGGAAGAGGTTTTCAGTAATCGGCATGTCTACCCCAAGGCTGCGGGCAAGATTGCGGGCGGATTCGGTGGTTTTGACCCCCTCCGCGACCATCCGCATCTCAGCAAGGATATCTTCGAGTTTCATGCCTCTCCCCAGCTTCATCCCCACGCTTCTGTTGCGCGACAGGTCGCCGGTACATGTGAGCACCAGGTCCCCCATTCCCGCCAAACCCGCAAATGTCGAACTCTGCGCACCCATGGCCAGTCCCAGGCGGGTCATTTCCGCCAACCCCCTGGTTATCAGGGCCGCCCTGGTATTGTGCCCGAATCCCAGACCATCGGATATCCCGGCGGCAATGGCAATGACATTTTTTATGGCGCCTCCCAGTTCAACGCCGGGAACGTCATTGTTTGTATAGACACGGAAATATCCTGTCGTGAATACTTTCTGGGCACGTGCTGCTACTTCCGGCTCCTCCGCCGCTGCGACCACGGCTGTCGGCATCTCCTTGGCGACTTCCCGTGCAAAGGTGGGGCCGGAAAGGGCGGCAAAATTTCTATATAGTTCGCCTGGAAGAAGTTCTTTGTATATCTGTGAAACAAGCATCAGGGTATCCAGCTCGATACCCTTGGAGGCGCTGATAATGACCGCATCTCCGGGGAGAAACGGGAGAATGGATTTGAGGACTCCCCGTAGAACCTGGGACGGCACGACAAAAACCAGCAATTCCTTGCCTGACACGGCTTCCTGCAGCGAATTGGTGAAACTAAGACGTGGCGAAAGATTGATGCCCGGCAGGAAAGGGGTGTTGACTCCGGTTTCCGCCATCTCACGGACCAGTTCCGGCTCATAGGCCCAGAGCGTGACCTCTTCCCCCTTCTTGGCCAGGAGGTCCGCCAATGTCGTCCCCCAACTCCCCGCGCCGATGACCCCGATCTTCTCTTTCATCCCGCAACTCTCCTTAACAAAATGAAGCGGCCTTTTAACTTCAGCCTTCAGCCTTCAGCCTTTTAATCCCAATCGTCCTCGTCGCACTGATGTTCCCGCAGATCGTATCCTTCGGCCAGTGATTCCCTGGCCATATCCATGCTTTCCAATGCGAATCGCTTGAGAAAGGGGTGCTTGTGCAGCGGAAGAACGGAATTCATCAGGTTCATCGCAACAGCAAGGGTCTGTCCCACCAGCTCTTTTTCCCTGCCGGTATGCAGCATCAGATCGGCGGTCAATATCAGCCTCTCCCGGATCGTTTCCATCTCAGGCGCCAGCAGTTCACCGCAGAACCTCTCCACGAGGGATTCCATCTCCTTCACCAGCATTCTTTCGCCAGTCCTCTTCTCCAGTTCAATCCACTCTTCCGCATAATCATAGACCCTGGGAGAGGCCAGAAACCATGCGGCAAAATAATCGTCATCGAACAGCGCCGCGCTTCTGGCGATCAGATGGGAGACAACAACCGCGCCGGGCTGATCGTAACCCGAGAAATCCGGTTCATATTGGACGGGTGCAATCTCTCCGTCCCGGAACATGCCGGCCAGAACATAAAATTCAGCAGGGAGAAACGCCCCCTGCCTCCCGCTCCTGTAAATGGTGTCATTTATCAGTTGCATGGCATAATCAGGGGTAATCGCCAGAGCACCTTCTTCCAGCCGGATTTCCTCCCACAGTTTTGCACAATCGCAGACTTCCTGCCGGCCACTCCCCCAAGCCGACGTCATCCCTCTTGTCTCGTGAATCTGCACAAACAGAGATGTAAGCATCCCTTCCGTGCCCCAGCGGCAAAGCCAGAGAGTTCTGAAGCCGGCTCCGTCGAAAGGGCTCGCGCAGGTGGCATAATAAGGAAGAGGGAGCGGCTGAGAGGAGCTCGTCGCAACGGTTTCCATCCCCAGAAAGGAGAGCCGGCGCAGGCTTTTGCAGGCAAGTTCACTTATAACTTTCGTTGAATTGTCCCGCACCCCCTTCAACAGCATAACCGCTCCGGGCTCCTTGATTTTGCCCAGTGCGAGTATCGCTTCTGCGGCAATCTCCGGATCGTCAATCCTCAGCAGGACCTCCAGCAGAGAGAGCACACGCGGATCAGGGACATACGGGAGTTCCCGGATAATTGCCCTGCGCAGTTCCGGCGCGGCAAAAAGGATATCCTCCATAAAGCAGATTTGCCCTTCTTCTCCCTTGTCCAGAAGCTTCGGAAGGGTCATCTGCAGCGGCCCGCCGATCTCCGCAAGAAGCGCTGCAAACGGGGGGGAGGTAACATCCACGCCGTAACCTTCAAGGGCAGCCAGGAACGCCGCTTTTCCATCCTCCTCCAGGTCTCTTCGGCGCAGGGTTATCTGGATGAGCTGGTCGAGCCAGACATCATCATCGAAAAAATCCAGGAGATAGGTATATTTGGAGATGAGGTCGCCGCTTCTTTCCCGCCACAGCCGCCGCACAAGTGGAGAGAGAGCGCGCTTCCCGGCTTTCTTCAGCTTGACGCCGATCTCTTCAATCTCGTCAAAGGTGATGTTGTCGCTTTTCAGCCGTTCCAGGAGACGGACAATGCCATGCCGCTCCTTGAGGCTTTCATCGATCTTTTTGCGACGTTCCATAGGTCAATCCGTTATTCATCATCATCCGTTGTCTCGTCCTCGACGAGGATATCCTCATCATCCGGGCCTTCGTCCGTTTCTTCCTTCTCGGCCAGCCTGGCCACCGCCACGATCCGCTCGGTTTCCTCGGTCACCATCAACCTGACCCCCTGGGTGTTGCGACCGATAACCGAGAAGCCGGCTATCGGCATCCGGATGATCTTTCCCTGGTCGGTAATCAGCATCAGGTCATTCTCGTCAGTCACCTGGTTTATGTCCACCACGCAGCCGTTCCGCTCGTTGGTCTTGATGGTGATGACCCCCTTGCCGCCGCGGCTTTGTCTGCGATATTCCGTGAGTTCGGTCCGTTTGCCGAAGCCGTTTTCCGTTACCGTGAAAAGTGTGGAATCGGTGTACTGTTCGTTTACGATCACCATTCCGATCACCACGTCGTCGGCCTCCAGGGTCATCCCCCGCACCCCCCTGGTAACACGCCCCATGGGGCGGGCGTCCTCCTCCCGGAATCGGATAGACTTGCCGTTCCTGGAGGCGAGGAGCACATCCTGCTTGCCGTCGGTGAGTGAAACGGTGATCAGCTTGTCCCCCTCGTCCAGGTTGACGGC
>JBGQDJ010000284.1:0-4484 GCA_041495805.1 Geobacteraceae bacterium | reverse complement strand
CTGACAAAACCGCTTCTGCAGCGAAACATTGCCCTCAGCGCCTTGCCGTCGGGATGAATCTCCATTGCATAGATTGTGAAATCGGTAGGAAAGTTCGCCACCAGGTTCCATGTATATGAAGCAAGACGATGCCAGACCTGATCGAGGAAACCGGGCGGGCCGAACAAATGGAGCTTTTTCTCGCGCCCCAGGAAGACGCGGAGCAGATGGTCAAACCCGATGAAATGGTCCATGTGGGTATGGGATATGAAGATATGGGACAGCCTCAGGATCTTGCGCGGGGGAAGAGAGCTGATTTCTCCGAGATCAAACAGTATCGCCCGACGCTCGAAAAGAAAATCGATATAAACCGCGGGATCACCGAGCGGCCCATTGACAAGTGTGGGGTGAAACAGTGGTTTCATGAGTTGATCCTTCCAGCTGCGGCTCTTTGCTAAAGTTTACCACCATCAACAGAAAAGTCATGCGCCGTTGCGATAATCCCGGCGCCTCATCCTTGCATCCGGGCAAACGAAGAAGATATCCACCTCTGTTGCATTTTCCCGCTGGATTGTTATCATTTTGAAAAGGCACGACCAATCAGTGGAAAGCGGAGGTTATCCATGATGAAAGCCGTCAAACAAATTGCAGTCATTGCGCTGCTCGTTTTTCTGAATGGTTGCGCAAACCTGGAGATTCCGCTATTGCAGCCGTTGGGGGAACTTCGTGAACGGACCATCGAGGGAGATGGACAGGCAAAGCTGCTTCTCATGGACATTACAGGATTTATTTCCGAGAAGGAGCGTTCCGGCGCTTTGAGAGAGAGACCTTCCATGGTAGCAGAGGTTAAGGAGGCCCTCCAGAAGGCGGAAAAAGACAGGGATGTGGCGGGAGTGATCCTCCGGATAAATTCCCCTGGCGGGACCGTGACCGCAAGCGATATAATCCTTCACGAACTGCTCGCTTTCAAGGCGCGCAGGAAGGTCCCTATCTATGCCTGTATCACGGGACTAGGCACATCCGGAGGGTACTATATCGCGACTGCCGCCGATGAGATCAGCGCCCATCCGACGGCGATCACAGGAAGCATCGGCGTGATAGTCATGAGGTTCAATGTGGAGGGTTTGATGGGCAAGATCGGCGTGAGCGAAAAGACCGTCAAATCGGGAGAAAAGAAGGATTTCTTTTCCCCGTTCCGGCCCGCCACGCCTGAAGAGGAAAAGATCATGCAGGATATCATCAATAGCCTCCACAAGCGTTTTGTGGATATTGTTCTGGCGCGCCCCGGAGCGCCACTGACCAGGCCGGAAGTGGAGAAATTGGCCGACGGCCGCATCTACACCGCTGATCAGGCAGCAGCAGCCCGGTTGATCGACAGGATCGGCTACATGGACGACACCGTGGCCGCCATGAAAAAGAAACTCAAACTGAATGACGCCAGAGTCGTGGCTTATTATCGTCCCGGCAGCTACCGCGGGACAATTTATTCAGGTTCTTCTCCGGAAACACCGGCGATGTTCAACCTGATCAACATAAATGCAGACGGGCTTGAACTCCTGTCAGGGACGCAATTCATGTACTTGTGGGAACCGTGAATAAGAAGGACTATCTTGAATTGATATTAACTTGATTGCTGTTGCAAATTAGATGGCAATAAAAAAGCCGCATCCAAAGATGCGGCTTTTTTTACTTCGTTTCAGGCTGAATTATTTCGCAGCAGGGGCAGCCGGAGCGGCCGGAGCCGGCTCGGTGGTGGTTTCTTTTTTTATCACGGCCTTCTTGACTTTCTTCTTCCCTTTTTTCTTTACGGATTTCTTTACTTCTTTCTTCTCAGTCTTCATTTCACCGGCGGGGGTTACTGTGCTGGACTCAGTCTTTACGTCAGACTTCACTTCAGCGGCGCATACGATACCGGCGAAAGAAACGGCAACAAGAGCAGCAACGAGGGTGGACAGAACTTTTTTCATTTTTATTCCTCCTAAAAGTGTGGTTTCTGGCGTCTATTTAGCACAGGCCATGCCAACCCACATCCATCTGCCAACATCTCGTTATAGCTGATCATTATTTATTTAGCCGACTATGATTACCTTAAATGCTGCCGCAATTGCTCCACTAAATACCTCATTTGCGGCATAGTTCAATTCTGACCGGAAACGATATGGATGTCCCTTTACATATTTAATGCAGTGTAAGGAAAGTTGCCGGAAATTTAATTAGCTTGACTTTGATGGCATTAAGCTGTTACGGTGCACCATGTCCGAAAAAACGGATAAAATTACAAGAAGGATCAGGAGAAAGTAAGAACATGGTAAATGGTACTGTAAAATGGTTTAACGACAGCAAGGGTTTTGGTTTTCTGGAGCAGGAAAATGGAGAAGATGTATTTTGTCATTTCTCCGCCATCAGCGGCAACGGATTCAAGTCCCTTGTTGAAGGCGACAGGGTAACGTTTGAAGTAACCAAGGGTCCGAAAGGGCTTCAGGCCGCGAATGTAACAAGGGTCTAAGTCAACTTCCCCAACGACACCAAAAAGCCCCGGATTTCTCCGGGGCTTTTTTTAGTTCTGTGATTTCTTGTCCGGTTTATTGTGGAGAGACCCCGGTCGGCGACCGGGACATCATTCCGAGGAACGCGCATGCGGATTATCCTCTTCAACAAACCCTTTAATGTCCTGTGCCAGTTCACCGATCCGGGGGGACGTCCAACCCTGGCCGACTACATCCCGGTTCCCGGCGTCTATGCCGCCGGCCGGCTCGATTACGACAGCGAAGGGCTGCTCGTCCTCACCGACACCGGCCAACTTCAGCAGCGTATCGCCGACCCGCGCGCCAAACTCGCCAAGAGTTACTGGGTTCAGGTGGAAGGGGTCCCCACCATGACCGCGCTCCGTGACCTGGCCGACGGCGTGCTGCTTCGTGATGGACGGAGCCGGCCAGCCATTGTCGAGCAGATCGAACCGCCCGCAGTGTGGCCGCGACACCCTCCCATTCGTGATCGGCGTCTGATTCCCACCAGCTGGCTGTCGATAACCTTGACGGAGGGGCGGAATCGCCAAATACGGCGCATGACCGCGTCCGTGGGGCTGCCGACCTTGCGGTTGATTCGTTACACAGTCGGCCCGTGGCAGCTCGATACGTTGCAGCCCGGAGAGTGGCGGTTCACCACCACACTTCCTGAACAACCGCTGCGTACGCGGTGAGAGGACGTCATTGCAGCGCCAGAACAGATGTGATCACGTACGACTTGCCGGGATTTGCATGTAATGGGTCAGTATCAGCAGCATTATCTCATCAAATATTTTTTCTAAGTCCAGATCCAAAAGGAGTGACATTATGGCAAAGCCCAATTTTAATTTTGTAAAGCGGCAGAAAGAGTTGGAAAAGAAAAAAAAGAACGAAGAAAAGATCCAACGCAAACTGGATAAAAAGAGCAGCGACTCCGCAGAGGAGCAGGATCGGCCCACTGATGAGGCAGAGACGACATAATTAATCTGCTCTCTGTTCTTTTTGCACAGATCTGTTGAACATGTAGCAGATTAACTACGGGGGCGCCGTCCTTAATCCAAGATTTCTGATTTCGGATGGTGTCCCCCGAAGCTCCCTTTCATAGATGATTCAGATATCCTTCCTTTTACCGGCACTCAAGGCCGGTCCTGAGATTTTCAAGGTTCTTCTTCATAAGCGCGATAAATGTTACCCCACCGGCAAGGTCGTCCCGGCTTATGTTATGGGCTCCGTGGAGAAGAAGTACCGTCGCCCCGCTCTCTTTGGCAATGGTTTCGGCGCTGCGGGGAGAGAGAAGCTCTTCGCTGTACACATATTTCAGCCCTGAAGAACGCATCAGTTTGATGAGTTCTGCCATTTTGACGGGGGTCGGTTCGGCGTCGGCATTGACCGCCGATGCGGACAGATACTGGAGCCCGTACCGCTTCGCCAGGTAGCCGAAGGCATAATGCCCGCCATGGAGGAATACCTTCTTGCCGCATCTGGAAAGCCCGGCCTTGTATTCATCATCCAGTTTTTGCAGCTCGGCCTTGTATGCAGAGGCCCTGCCGGTATAGTAATCCCTGTTTGCGGGGTCTTTGGCGACCATTGCCGAAAGGATATTGTCCACCATGATTTGGGCGTTTGCGAAGTCGAGCCAGATATGGGGGTCCTTGTCGCCGTGATGGTGATCGCCATGCTCCGCTTCCTCCCCTTCTTCTTCAGGACCTGCCTTTTGCAGCGTAACTCCCTTGCTGGTATCGACAACCGTTAAGTCGCGTGCCGGCAGGCCGTTTAAGAAGCTCTTCGCCCACGGCTCCATATATTCGTTGGTATAGACGAAGATGTCCGCCTTGTTCATATTCATGACATCCGCCGGTTTCGGCTGGAAGGTGTGAGGTTCGATCCCCGGAGGAAGGAGGAGGGTAACGTCGGCCTTCTCTCCCCCGATTGCCCGGGCGAAGTCGTACAGGGGAAAAAGGGTAGTTACAACCGTGAGCTTTTTCTTCGCCGGCGCCTTCT
>JBGQDJ010000283.1:0-4486 GCA_041495805.1 Geobacteraceae bacterium | reverse complement strand
TAGGGCTTGAAAACGCTCCCAGCGGTGCGCAAACCGTCCACCTGCAGAATGATCTTTATACCTTTGTGGACAACGACATCTGGGTTGATCTCAGCGGCGGCACGATCAAGGAGTCGGTGAGCCGCGCCAATATCATCACCCAGGCGGAGGAGGGTGATTCGATCAGGAAGTTCCTGGCGACCAGGCCATTTCTGAAGAGGAAATGATCCCCGGTTTCAGCGGGTAAAATCTTTTTCGTACTTCTTTAATATTTTAGCCACTTCTTTCCTGGCGGAGCTTTCCCATGGGCCCACCGCCACGAGGTTCAGGTTTTGCGGGGCAAAGAGCGCCCTTGCCGTTGACCGTATAGCCTCCGAATCCACCATATCCGCTTCGGCACGGTCTTCCTCGATATGCCTGAACATACCCATCAATTCCCCCCATCCATACCTCACTTGCATTTCATAGGCTGAATCCATGCTGTAATCCAGGTCAAAGATATAGCCCTGTCTTACCCTTGCCAGCTCATCATCAGGAACAGGTTCAAACGCCAGAAGCCTGGTTTCCCGGAGCACTTCAGTTATAGCGAGAGAGAGGTTTTCCCGGACCGCGGACAATTCTAAGGCAAAGGAACCGGTCTCCTCGTAGGCGGAAATGGAGGCGTCCACCGAATATACAATACCGAGTCGTTCCCGGAGTGTCAGGTGAAGACGGGAACTCCCCCCTCCACAGAGAATCCTCCTGATCAGGCGGCTGGCCATGATCCGCGGGTCGAGGCGGGCAAACCCGCGAAATGCGATCTGCAGGTGCACCTGGCTGTCGGAATCCTTCACGAAAACCGACTGCGACAGTGACTGTTGGTTGTTGGCGGCAGGCGCGGCAGGCGGAGGGGGGCCGGCCCACGCGCCGAATGCTTTCCCGGCGGCGGCAAAAGCTGTCTCGGCATTGACATCTCCCGACATGACAATGACCGCATTGGCCGGGGTGTAAAACTGGTCCAGATGTTTCTTCAGGTCATCGATCGTGAAGCTTTTGATGGTTTCCAGGTAACCGATGGTCGGCATACCCAGGGGGTGTCCGGGCCATAAAAGGCGGCTTGACAGGTTGTGTGGATTGGTCTCCTCGCCACGCTCATTGAAATCTTCAAGGGCTTCTTCAGTGATGATCCTTTTCTCAATCTCGATACCGGGGAGGGTGGGGCGGAGGAGCATGGAGGCGAAGAGCCCGATTCCCTCAGCGACATGGTCGGGGTGCACACGGGAAAAATAGCAGGTGCTTTCCTCGTCGGTGGCGGCATTGACACCGCCGCCGATGGCCTCGAAAGCGGTTTCCAGTTCCAGGTTGGAAGGGAACTCACTGGTCCCCCTGAACAGCATATGCTCGAGAAAGTGGGCAAGGCCGGACTTGTCAGGGGGGTCGTTTCTGCCGCCGACTTTCAGGTAGACGGCAATCTCAACGCAGTGCAGATGCGGCATCTCCACAACCACCAGGCGCAAGCCGTTGGGAAGGGTCTTTTTGAGGCAACTGATCATCAAATCTCCCGGATTCAGGTTTTGGTAGTTTTCAACACTCTTCGGCTTCGCACCGAGCTTTTCAAGGTAAAGGAAATGAGGCTTCTTGTCAAAGAGTTTGGCGCGGGTTTGCGGATGAAAGTAATTGCCTCGCTAAGGATATTGTTTAAAAAGTAATGGAGCCGCAACTTCTCGTCCCCGATTCTCAATACGGGCGGTTGCAATCAAGCTGGGAACTGATATACTGGCAATAACTTCTTGCCCGGAAGAATTTTTCTTAGGAGCTTTTACAAATCATGAGTGAAGAAACAAAGATAGCGGACGATATCTACATGGTTCCATGGAGTGAGGGGAACGGCCAGCTCAGGCGCGAGGCATGGGTTGATAAACAGGGGAAAACAACCCGTTATCGTCTTGCCTACATAAACCAGGATGCCTTGGCGGATGATGAAGGGAGGGTATTGGGGCACGATTATGATAACGGCGCCATTATCTGTCATCAGATGGGTGCGATTACGGCCGGCGAATTCTCGACACTTGAGGAACTGGAGGAGAATTTCGACATAAAATGGAACAATCTCCCAAAAGAGAGCGGTCCAGTGATCTCTGAGGGGGAATCGTCAGCGGCTGCGCATAGTGTAGACGTACATGACGATTACATGGAAATAAAAGGGATGAGGCTGACGATCACAAAGGGGAGCGCTGCGGATTTCTTCAGGCGGGGGAGGGAACTCGCCCGTAAACTTGACCGGGGGGAGCTGATAGATCCGGAAAAGATCGTTATCTTCGGAGACCGCCACGATCTCTGTTACTCCCAGATGAAAAAACAATAATCGGGAAGACCCGACCGCTGATTTCGTAAAGTTTTCCGTCAATTTTTTCTTGACATACAAGGGCTAATCGGCAAATATAACCACCATGATAACCGGCAATCATTTCGCTTATTTCAATTTTTCCTTCTGGTGCGGCTTTTCGTTTAGGCCGTCTGCCCAAGGCAAGGGTTCGATTTAGGGGAATGCCGGACTAAATTAACGACCGAAAGCCGAGGGTGGACAGGAAACAGACCCCCGGCTTTTTCAGTTTATGATCTGTTGATTTCAAAAGGCCTGGGGTAATATCCTCCGGCCTTTCTGTTTTCGGGAAACAGGATCTGTCGCGAATTAAAGGTTTGTCTGGTTCGCGGCATCCCCTAAGAGAGGAGATGGGAGATGATCATCGTCATGAAGGCGGGCGCGGTGAAGAAGGAGAAGGATGCGGTGCTGAAGCGGATAAGGGAGCTGGGGTACAAACCCCATGTGATCCACGGCACCACACGGGATGTGATCGGCGCCGTGGGGGACGAACGCGGGAAACTTGTATTGCAGAGCATCGAATCCATGCATGGCGTGGAGAGCGTGGTGCCGATCCTTAAGCCTTACAAGCTGGCGTCGAAGGAAGTGAAAAGGGAGTCGAGCGTCATCCGGATCAGCGATACCGTCGCTGTCGGAGGCCGGGAGATAGTGGTCATGGCCGGTCCATGTTCGGTAGAGAGCGAGCGGCAAATCATTGATACAGCAATAGCCGTAAAAGCGGCCGGGGCGAGGGTCCTGCGCGGCGGCGCGTTCAAGCCGCGCACTTCTCCATATTCATTCCAGGGAATGGAGGAGGAGGGGCTGAAACTGCTCGCCAAGGCGCGGGAGGAGAGCGGGCTTCCCTTCGTGACCGAGGTGGTGAACCCTGAGACTGCGGACCTGGTGGCGGAATATTCGGACATCCTGCAGATAGGGGCGCGCAACTCGCAGAATTTTGCCCTCCTGAAAAAGGTCGGCCAGTTGAAAAGGCCCGTACTCCTCAAGCGGGGAATGTCCATGACCATCCAGGAGTTTCTCATGAGCGCGGAATATGTCATGAGCGAGGGGAACCAAGCGGTGATCCTCTGCGAACGTGGTATACGCACATTCGAGACCGCTACCCGCAATACCCTCGACCTCTCCGCGATCCCGGTGCTCAAAGAGCAGACCCATCTGCCGGTAATCGCCGACCCTTCCCATGGAACCGGCAATCACCGCTATGTTGCGCCGATGTCAGCCGCGGCGGTGGCGGCAGGGGCGGACGGTCTTCTTATCGAAGTGCACCCGGACCCGGAACATGCATCCTCGGATGGTCCTCAATCGCTGAAACCCGAAAAATTCGCGGCAATGATGGTGAAGCTCAGATCTATAGCAGATGCCATGGAGCGTACGATGTAACGAACTAAGTACCTATTTCAAGGAGGGTGAATGAGAAATTCGGCCTTTTTTCTGAAGATGGTCCTGACTGTGGCTCTGATGGCATCATTCGTTTCTTCTGCACAGGGAAAGCACCGTTATCAGCCGGACGGTGAATTGCAGGCGGATGCGCGAAAAGGGTTTGAACAGATCCTCGATCTCTGGCGCGACGGGAAATACGGAGAGCTCTACAATCGGACGACCGGCAACGGCAAAGAGACCAGGGAACGCTTTGCCGACAAGCTCGCTGACGCTCCCCTGAAACCGGCCTGTTGCTGGGAAAAGATGCAGGATGTGGCGGTCAGTGTCAAACAGGTCGATGTGGTCACAATAAGGGCCAGGATCGGTCTCGAAGGCGGGATGGAGACCGAATACAGGACCCGCTCTTTCAAGCTGGTAAAGGAAGATGGGGTATGGAAAGCGTCCCGGTCAGACTTACTGGCGCTCTCCGGAGACTCGAAGAAGAAAAAGCGCAAAGCGAGGTGGAAATGATTCGATTTCCTGACAGCTCTTTAGGGTGTGGTATAGTACTATAATGAGAATGAATATTTTTGCACCCTTTGTTGCGCTGTTGCTGTTATCCGCGTTCCTGGTTTCCTGTTCGGCAAGCGGGCAGCCGTCTGTGCTCCGACAGGAGATCGCCGTTACCCTTTTCCCGGATACCCATGAAGTCTCGGGAAATAGCATGGTCACCATAAAGCCGCACGGAGCCGCCAGCATTTCATTCAAACTGGCGCCCGACTCGACTGT
>JBGQDJ010000282.1:0-4487 GCA_041495805.1 Geobacteraceae bacterium | reverse complement strand
GGTCGTTCCACTATCCGGGTCGAACAGGCGGGTCTCCTGGATGATCCTTCCCCCATCCTCGATCACTTCGATCTGGCGCTCTATCTCGTACTCGATGGCCTGTTTGACGAAGCGGAAAGAGTTGACGTTCTTGGTCTCGGTGCGGGTGCCGAATCTGTCCGAGCCGACCGGCATCACCGAGACGTTGGCATCGCAGCGGAAGCTCCCCTCCTCCATGTTGCCGTCGCAGATTCCCAGGTAGACCACGATCTGGTGAAGTTTCTTGAGGTATGCCACCGCCTCGTCGGCGCTCCGGATATCGGGTTCGGAGACTATCTCCAGAAGCGGCGTGCAGGCGCGGTTGAGGTCCACCCCGGAGCCTGTCCCGAGCCCCGATACATCGCCATGCACCAGCTTTCCCGCGTCCTCTTCCATATGGATGCGGGTAATGCCGATCCTCTTCGTCGAATTCGCCTTCGATCGTATGCCGGCGTTGGCTTCGTCGGGTCCTCCTCGACGTACTTCGGTGTACGACTGCGTCGTCCCCTCCTCGCCGCCTTGGCATACTTCCGAAATCGAAGTCGACCCTGACACCTCGATGTCCAGGTGGCCGTCGATGCATATGGGGAGCTCAAACTGGCTGATCTGGTACCCCTTGGGGAGGTCGGGGTAGAAGTAGTTCTTTCGGGCGAAGATGCTGCGCGGCGAAATCCTGCAGTTCGTGGCAAGCCCGGCCCTGATGGCGTACTCCACGACCTTCTTATTAAGGACCGGCAGAGCCCCGGGGAAACCGAGGCAGACCGGGCAGGTCTGGGAGTTGGGCTCAGAGCCGAACCGCGTGGAACAACCGCAGAAGATCTTCGAGTTGGTCAGGAGCTGTGCGTGGACTTCGAGTCCGATGACGGCCTGGTATTTCATATATCCGCCTTTCTCTTATGCCACACCGTCGCCTGTTCGAACGTATAGGCGGCGCGGATGATGGTCTCTTCGCCGAATGGCCTCCCGATCAGTTGCAGGCCGATGGGGAGGCCGTCACTACTGAACCCGGCAGGCACCGACATGCCGCAGGTCCCCGCCAGGTTGACAGGGATGGTGAATATGTCGGAGAGGTACATTTGCAGCGGGTCATTGACCTTTTCGCCGATTTTGAAGGCCGGGGTCGGCGCCACCGGGGTGAGGATCAGATCCACCTGCTCCAGCGACCTGATGAAATCGTGCATGATCAGGGTGCGGACCTTCTGCGCCTTCAGGTAATAGGCGTCGTAGTAACCGGAGGAAAGGGCATAGGTGCCGAGCATGATCCGCCGCTTCACCTCCACGCCGAACCCTTCCGCGCGGCTCTTCATGAACATTTCGATGAGGCTTTGCGCAGTTTCCGTCCGATGACCGAAACGGACCCCGTCGTAGCGGGCGAGGTTCGAGCTCGCCTCGGCCGTGGCTATAAGGTAATAGGCTGCAACCGCATAGTCGAGAGTAGGGAGCGATATCTCCACGAACTGTGCTCCGAGCCCTTTATATACAGCGATCGCCTCGTCCATAGCCTTCTGCACATCCGGGTCGAGCCCCGATATGAAGCACTCTTTCGGAAGCCCTATTTTCATCCCTTTGACATCGCTTACCAGCGCCCCTGTGTAGTCCGGCACCGGCAGGTTGACGCTCGTGGAATCAGCCGGGTCATAGCCGGCAACGGCCCCCAGCATGATGGCGCAGTCTGTCACGTCTCGGGTAATCGGCCCCACCTGGTCCAGAGAAGAGGCATAGGCGATCACCCCGTACCGGGAGACCCGGCCGTAGGTCGGCTTGAGCCCCACGCAGCCGCAGTGGGAAGCGGGCTGGCGGATGGAGCCGCCGGTGTCGGTGCCGAGGGTGGCAATCGCCTGCCGGGCAGCGATTGCCGCGGCCGAGCCGCCGGAAGAGCCGCCGGGGATCCGTTCCAGGTCCCAGGGATTGCGGGTTGGGCCGAAATGGCTGCTCTCGCATGAGGAACCCATTGCGAATTCATCCTGGTTCAGCTTTCCCAGAAGCACGGCGCCCCGCTCATTCAGTTTCAGCCAACTGGTGGCGTCGTAAGGGGGAATGAAATTCGCCAGAATATTCGATGCGCAGGTGGTCAGAATGCCTTTCGTCAGATAGATGTCCTTGAGGGCGATCGGTATGCCGGTGAGGATATCCATATCACCGGCGGCAATCCGTAGATCCGCCTGCGCGGCTCCTTTTAACGCCTCCTCGGAGGTGACGGTGATGAAGGCGTGGACCTTCTCCTCCACCGCCCCGATCCGGTCGAGACATGCCTGAGTGGCTTCCACGGATGAGACTTCCCGCGTCCTCAGCTTTTCGTGCAGTTCATGTATGGTCAGTTCATAAAGTTCCATGTAATGAATCTCCGATTCAGGTAAAGGTATAGGTAAAGGTAAAGATTTTTTTACTCTTCCTCTACCTTAACCTCTACCTGCCTTATTCAATAACCTTCGGCACCCGGTAAAACCCCTCGGCCCGCTCCGGCGCATTGGCCAGGGCATTTACAGCACCGATTGAAGGACGCTCCTCATCTTCCCTGAAGGCGTTCTCCATGGGGACCGCATGGGCGGTTGGAATAACGCCGGATGTGTCAAGTTCATTCAGCTTGTCAACATAGGCGAGAATGGCATCCATCTGTCCGGTGAAGATATCCTTCTCATCCTCGGTCAGCTCCAGCCTGGCCAGCAGCGCGACCTTTTCAACTTCATCTCTGGTTATCTTCATCGTATGCTCCAATTACCGGGGATGTCCCGTTCGTTTCGTTTTGTATCATGAACATGAGGAAAAGGCAACTACACCCTCTCAAGCGCAGCGAACCTCACCAATAGCTTCTTCGGCCCCACCGAATTGAACCAGACTATCACCTTCTGATTGTCCCCAATCCCCTCGATCTTGCGGACCGCGCCGACCCCGAACTTTGCGTGGCGCACCCGCATGCCGATAAATATCTCCCCTGCATCCTCAGGCACCACCCGCACTTCGTTGCCGACCTCCGACTCATGCTCCATTTTAAATACGGCAGAGAGGTTGTGCAGGGAAGGCTCTTCAATGGGAAACGATTTTACCTGGTCGCAGGCCTTCGCCCGCTGAAGGGCTTCTGCCCGCAAGCTGGTCGCTGGTCGCAGGCCTTCGCCAGCTGAAGGGCTTCTGCCCGCAAGCTGGTCGCTGGTCCCTGCCCCCGGAACCCTGTCTCCCCACCCCTGACTCCCGAACCCCAGGCCGGGCTGGAACTCCTCTTCAAGATCGAGAAACTCGCGCGGTATGTCGGCGATAAAGCGGGAAGGCCTGTTATACTGTTCCTGGCCGAAGATCCGGCGGCGGCGCGCATTGACAAGATAAAGGCGCTCCCTTGCCCGGGTCATCCCCACGTAGCAGAGGCGGCGCTCCTCCTCCATCTGATCGTGGTCTTCCAACGCCCGGACATGGGGGAAGAGCCGCTCTTCCATGCCGATCATGAAAACCAGCGAAAATTCCAGCCCCTTGGCAGCATGGAGGGTCATGAGAGTGGCCGCATCCCGTCTCCCCTCTCCCCTTTCCAGGTCGGAAACCAGCGCCACCTGCTCCAGAAAGGCTGACAGTGTATGTTCCTCGTTGCTCCGCTCAAACTCTTCAAGGGCGGCGAGAAGTTCCTGCAGATTGGCCAGGCGGTCGGCAGACTCTTCACTCCGGTCATCCTTAAGCCTTGCCTCGTATCCGGTCTCCCGGATAATGCGGGATGCAAGCTCCGCAAGGGGAGTTGTCTCTGTCGCACTCCTGAATTGCTCCAGCATATCCACGAACGCAGCGACCTTACCCCGCGGACCGGGGGCCAGCAGCCCGCTGACGGCGCTTTCCCGCAGGGCGTCGTAGAAGAGTATCCCTTTCTGTAAGGCAATTTCCCCTATCTTGTCCACTGTAGCCAGGCCTATGCCACGGGGCGGAGTATTGATGACCCGCTTCAAGGCGATCTCGTCGGCCGGGTTGTCAAGCACCTTCAGATAGGCAAGGATGTCCTTGATCTCCAGCCGCTCGTAAAAACGCATTCCCCCGACCATCCGGTAGGGAATCCCGTCCGCCACCAGGGCGTCTTCCACCACCCTGGACTGGGCATTGGTCCGGTAGAATACAGCCACTTCGCTGACCTCTCCCCCGCGCCTCACGTAGCGTTCGATCTCCCGGCAGACGAAGCGCGCCTCTTCCCTCTCGTCGGCCGTCTGCCGGTAAACGATCCTCTCCCCGGCAGGGTTTTCCGTCCAGAGGGTCTTGCTCTTTCGCCCCCGGTTTTTCTCCACCACCTTCCCCGCAGCGGTGAGGATGGTGCTGGTGGAGCGGTAGTTCTGCTCCAGCTTGACCACCTTTACCCCGGTGAAGTCCTTTTCAAAGTCGAGGATGTTCCGGAGATCCGCGCCGCGCCAGCGGTAGATGCTCTGGTCGTCGTCCCCCACCACGCAGAGGTTTTTCCGCGCCCCGGCAAGAAGCCTGATCAGACGGTACTGGATCGGATTGGTGTC
>JBGQDJ010000281.1:0-4490 GCA_041495805.1 Geobacteraceae bacterium | reverse complement strand
TCATTTAAGGGAGACCTGGGTTGTTTTTTTCATCCTGGGATTCATAATGATGAATTTCCCCTTTATCCATATCTTTTACACGCCACGCCGGATTTTCGGCATGCCCTTCCTGTTTCTCTATCTTATGCTGGGGTGGATGGTATCCATATTCGTCATCTGGCTCTTTGTCAAAGCCATTGACCTCCCCGATGAAGAAAAAGGAGAAAGGCGCTGATGCTGAGCATTGAGCTGGTTTCAGGGGTCTCCCTGCTCTATATCGCCCTGCTCTTCCTGGTCGCCTACTACGCGGACAAGAAGCGCGAAGAGGGGAAGAGCATAATCTCCAACCCCAATGTCTATTCCCTTTCCATAGCCGTCTATGCCACATCCTGGACCTTCTACGGCAGTGTCGGCAAGGCCGCCACCTCCGGCCTCGATTTTCTCCTCGTCTATCTCGGCCCCTCGCTGACCGTATTCTCCTGGTGGTTCCTGCTGCGCAAGATCGTGAGGATAAGCAAGGAAAACAACATTACCTCCATTGCCGATTTCATCAGTTCCCGTTACGGCAAATCCCAGTGGCTGGGCGCAATCATCACAGCAATCGCCATCCTCGGCATCATGCCGTACATAGCCTTGCAGCTGAAGGCTATCTCCAATACGTTCGCGCTTATCACGGGGAATAGCGGCATACATTTTCATCTGTACGAAAGCGGCGCTTTCGAATCACCTCATCCCGGCTTTCTGGCAGCCCTTTTCCTGACAGTTTTCAGCATAGTCTTCGGCGCCAGACATCTTGTTTCCTCGGAGCGTCATGAAGGGCTGGTTGCGGCAATAGCCGTTGAATCGATAGTAAAGCTGGCGGCATTTATGGCCGTCGGACTCTTTACCACCTATTATCTCTTCGACGGCTTCGCTGATATATTTTCCCGGCTGTCTTCAAAGGCTCCCATTATGTTTGAACGATTGACAACTTTGGGGGGGCCGGGCAAGGTATCCTACATAAACTGGTTCAGCATACTCTATCTCTCCATGGGGGCCATCATGATTCTCCCCCGCCAGTTTCACATCCTGGTCATCGAAAATTCCAGTGAAGAGCATATCAAAGCCGCCATGTGGCGCTTTCCCGTCTATATGTTCCTCATCAACCTCTTTGTGGTGCCGATAGCCTTCGCCGGGATACTGCTCACCGGGAGCAGCAACGGAGCTGACTATTTCGTACTCTCCATCCCCTTGACGAACGGTCATCCATGGCTCGCCATGGTTGCATTCCTGGGTGGTTTTTCCGCTGCCACGGGGATGGTCATAGTCGAGTCGGTCGCCATTTCCACCATGATTCTCAACCATCTGGTAATGCCGATAGTTGTCAAATTGAAGCCACGGATATGGTTCCCCGCCCTGCTCATAAACCTGAAGCGTTTCGGCATCTTCCTTGTTATTTTTCTCGGGTATCTCTATTTCCGCGTGGTTGGCGAAACATTCATGCTGGCAAATATGGGGCTCATTTCCTTTGCCGCCGCCGCCCAGTTCGGACCGGCCCTTCTGGGAGCTCTATACTGGCGAAAAGGAAACAAGGCCGGAGCCCTAACCGGCCTCATTTTCGGCTTTCTGATCTGGTTCTACACCCTGCTCATCCCCTCTTTCATCAAGTCCGGCTGGTGGCAGACCGGCTTGCTGGAAAACGGCCCTTTCGGCATCGAGTTCCTGAAACCGACAGAGCTGTTCGGCCTGACAGGTTTCGACATCTGGTCCAATTCCCTGTTCTGGAGCATGTTCTTCAATATCGGCGCCTATCTCGCCTGTTCCATTATCCTTTCACAGGGTGAGACTGAAAAGGAGCAGGTCCGGAAATTCGTTGACGTATTTGAGCCGGAAAAAGAGGAAACCCATTGGGAAACCAAGAGACTGACAAAACCGGTCACCATAATGCAGTTTGTCAACCTGATGGCGAAATTCATCGGCGAGGCGCAGGCCCATGCCGCCATAGCGGAATACATGGGAAAAGGGGAAATCAATGAAAACGGAGGGGTCTCCGATTTCGAGTTGCCCCAACTCAAGCGCTTTATTGAAAAGACCCTGGCCGCCTCACTGGGGGCAGCCGCGTCGGGAGCGGTCGTTGAGAGTTTTCTCTCCGACCTGGGTTCAAAGATGGAATCGGTTTACGATATCTTCAGCACCGTCCGCGCCGAGCTGTCGGAAAGCCGGGAAGCCCTCTCCGTGCGTTTGCGCGCATCGATTGTGATGAACAGGACCATAGACCTTTCCATTATCATGAAAGAGCTCCTGGAGCTGCTGCTGAAGGAATTCAAGTTTGACCTGGCTATTATCCGCCTTAAAGATGAAGCCGGTTTGCTGACCACCCGCAGTTACAGCGGCGCCGGAATTCCCGCCATCATCAACCAGGAGATATTCCCGGAAATCAACACGTACATCGGCGATGCGTTCCTTTCCAACAAGCCGAGATTCATGAACGACACGAGGCATATAACCAAACCCGAATCAAAGGAACTGATGGAGCGGGAAAGGATCATTTCCTTTGCCCATATCCCCATCGCTCGCGAAGGAGAACCTCCGCTCGGTGTTTTGTCGGTGTTTTCACGCGCGATTATCGGACTTTTCACCCAGCCGTTCATCGATCTCCTGTCAAGCCTTGCCGGACAACTTGCCCAGGCCGTCCAGATAGACACCGAAATGAGTGCCAAGGATCGGGAACGCAAGCAAAAAGAAGTGGCCCTTCTGGAAAACGCCAGGGTGGCAAGGGAACTTGAGATCGCCAAACAGATCCAGCTCTCCCTGTTGCCGGCCGCGCCACCGGAATTCGCCTGGGCAAAATTCGCCGCCAGATGCATACCCGCAACCCAGTTGGGTGGCGATTACTTCGATTTTTTCCGGCGTGGCGACGATATAGTCGATTTTATCATCGCCGATGTTTCCGGGCACAGCGTGGGAGCCGCCCTCATCATGGTGGAAGCGCGCAGCTTTTTGCGGGCCAAGGTGCATTCAACAGGTAGCGCCGGTAAAATGCTTTCGACCCTCAATGAACTGCTTTATGAAGATCTGACAAGGGCGGAGCTTTTCATCAGTCTGTTCTACGTGAAGTACAACGTGGAAAGACGCCTGCTCACATACGCCAACGCCGGCCACAACAAGCCGTTTCTGTTACGCGGCAGGGCCGCCGCATGTATTGAACTGGATGCAGAGGGTCTTATCCTGGGGATCAAGAGAGATGTAATATTCGAAGAAAAGAGCATCCAACTTCAGAGAGGCGATATGCTTCTTCTCTATACGGACGGCATCACCGAAGCGCGCAACGCATCCGGAGAATTTTTCGGCAACGAGAGACTTTGCTCCATCCTCGGCAAGGTATCCAACGAACAACCGGAGCAGGTAGTGGAGACGATCCACCGGGAAGTTACCGGTTTTATCGGCTCTCCGATTGCCGAGGACGATATATCGATGGTTGTCATGAAAGTGCTCTGAATCAGGATTGGTTCCAAAGAAGAAAAATGTCGAGAAACGGTCCCGGATGTAATAGAATGTGAATATAAACGTGTCAATTACCCCGGAATTTCCCGATGCTTGGGAATAGGAGGGAAGAGGAGAATGTCAATGGACCTGAAAACCGAGAAAAAGAACGACATCATAATTATCTATGTAAAGGAAGAACGCCTGGATGCCCACAATTCGGGCGAATTGAAGAGCGAAATGCAGAAACTGTTCGAGGGGGGCGCCAAGAACATACTCGTGGACCTCAAGGATGTCCGTTTCATCGACAGTTCCGGACTGGGGGCGCTGGTTTCCGGGTTCAAGAACGCCATTTCCCACCAGGGGAACCTGAAGCTGTCAAGCCTTCAGCCCCAGGTAAAATCGATGTTCGAGCTGACGAGACTCCACAGGGTCTTCGAAATATTCGCTTCCGCCTCGGAGGCACAGGACAATTTCTAGGCAAGTGAGGTCATCATGGAAAAGAAGGACATCGAGGTCGATATCAAGGTCCCGAATCAAACCCGTTATCTGAGCCTCATCGGAAGGATCGGCGAGGATATCGCAAAAGAACTGGACAAATATACCGGTGACCGGGAGACCCTTGCCTATCACATAAACCTGGTTCTCACCGAGGCGATGGTCAATGCCATCAAGTATGCAAACGCAAAAGACCCTGAAAAGCTGGTGCACATCGTGATCAATATTTCCGACGATGCGCTGGTGATCAAGGTCTTTGACAAGGGACAGGGATTCGATATCAACACCATACCATCTCCGGACTTTAATCGGCTGGAAGACCGCGGACGCGGCATCTTCCTTATCAGGTCGCTGATGGACTCGGTATGCTACAAAAAGGTTCGCAACGGCAATGTGCTGGAAATGTCGAAGAAATTGCACTGAAAGGAAAACAGGCAATGGGTAACATGTTAATCCTGTCACCTGTTGCCTGTCGCTTTATCTTACCATCAGGCCCTCTTGTTTTACTTATGGGAGGATTTTGACCTAACCTCCCCCTCTTCCACTGCTTG
>JBGQDJ010000280.1:0-4492 GCA_041495805.1 Geobacteraceae bacterium | reverse complement strand
CCGCTTGCTTCTCAATGGACAGCAAGGTCTTGATTTTTACGTCTTGCGCTCCGTGTACCGGTACAGTGACCTTAATGCCATCTTTGATCGTCTGATGATGGCTACCGTTGATGGACTTGATTTCCCATCCAAGTGTCTTGAGTTTTTTTATGATTTCTTTGCCGTTCACATTTATATTGATATATCATTTTAGGTAATATATCAACTGATTTTTGATGAGTTTTAAAAGAAATGACGGCAATACTACATTTCCCATTTTGATGAAGTGTGGCGAAAAGCGAAGTTTCCAACAAGCGCTAAGACCATGTCCAGACTTAAACCCGCCCGGCAGGTCAAGCGCGGCCCCAGTTGGACTGGCGAAATGAAAATATGGTGACATGCGACAATGAATTTCAATTTTATCACAGGAGTTGTTTTAATGGCAGTTCCACTCCGGTTGCGGCGACTTGGCCACCAGACACGATGACTATCTGGCCGAGGTGTTCAAGTGAGGGAAGACATTAGGGATCGCGTCACAAAATCCAAATTAGTCCTTTCTTTTGGAAAAAAGGTTCACCCCCCCCCACGGTGCAATCCAACGATTATCTGCAGTAAGCTAAAGAAACCAGCTTATGGGCGCGCACAACTTTTCCATAATCCTTACCAGTAAGCCGCGCCGCTCGTGCTCCTCGACAATTATACGGCGGGACCTGGCCAGGTCTTTGCTGAACATCTCCGCCACTTGCCGGCCGAACTCATGGCTGTCCACAATGACGTTCATCTCGAAGTTTCGGTGGAAACTCCGCTGATCGAGGTTGGCGGAACCTATTATTGCCCAGTTCTCGTCGATCAGCATTACCTTGGCGTGGAGCACCGTCCCTTCCATTTCGTATATCTCGATCCCCCCCTTGAGCAGTTGACTGTAGTAGCTTCGGCTGACGAGCCTGACAAGCCGGACATCGTTTTTGGCAGGGAGAATCAGTTGCACACGGACCCCTCTGGCTGCGGCGCGTAACAGGGAGCGAACCACTCTCGGGCCCGGCACGAAATAGGGATTTACGATTTTTATGGTGTCCGAAGCCCCGGCGATGGCCATGCGGAAAGAGCCGCGGATCCGGGACCGGTTGTGGAGGGGGCCGCCGTCTATAATCAGCACTTCGGCATCCCCGCCATCTTCGATTAACGGATATGCCCCCAACCAGGCGGCAGGTATTGCCCCCCCTTCACCCTCCCAGTTTCTGCGGAAAAGTTTCTCCAGATCACCGGTTGCGGGTCCGTCGATGCGCACCCCCAAATCGCGCCAATTCTCCTGGTTCTCTCCAAAACCTGCATACTCGTTGCCGATGTTGATGCCACCCACAAATGCGCTCTTGCCGTCGATAACCGCCATTTTACGGTGGTCGCGTTTGTCGAACCAGGTGACTCCCCGGCGGAAGGAGGGAGGGTTGAACGCCAGGCACTTTACACCTCTCTGTTCCAGGGCCTTGAAATAAGTGCCGGGGGTGTCGAAACAGCCGATATAGTCATATATAAGGAAGACATTGACCCCCCGTTCGACCGCATTCAGCAGAGCCTCGGCGAATGTGCGGCCGATGGAGTCGTCCCTGATCAAGTAGAATTCGAGATAGATATATTCCCTGGCATTCCGGCATGCCTCAAGGAAGGCCGGGAAAAACCCGCCGCCATGCTCGAAGAGTTCAACGCGATTGCCCCGGGAGATCACCGCATGGGTGTTTCTGCGGAACATCCTGAAAAATCTGGGACTATGAATAAAGCGGTATTTTCTCTTTCGTCTGATGATGGACATGATAAAGATCCATTGTTCAGCTAAAGCAGCGCCTTTACACTGCCCAGGGCAAGACCGATGAACCAGCCGACCACGGCGCCGTTCAGGCGGATGAACTGCAGGTCGTCCCCGACCTTCTCCTCGATCTCGGCGACCATCTGCTCATCCGAAACCCTGCCGGGATCGAGGCTGGTCCTGACCATGTCACCGATAACCGCATGGTTTTTTTCGATGAAGATAATGATCGCCTCCTTGAGGGCCCTGTCTATCTTCCCCTGTAATTGCGGATCGGACTTGAGTGTGGCAAGGAGAATGTCGAGGTACTTGTTTATGACGGCGCGAAAGGGGGATCCCGGATCGTCCAGCTGCGCCGTCACGGTTTCCTTCAGATCACTC
The DNA here is from genome assembly GCA_041495805.1 of Geobacteraceae bacterium. Lineage (GTDB taxonomy): Bacteria > Desulfobacterota > Desulfuromonadia > Geobacterales > Geobacteraceae > JBGQDJ01. The sequence goes on along the minus strand of JBGQDJ010000280.1, from coordinate 2,331 downwards.
ATCATCCTGCCGATCATTTTTTTCAGGTCGGCCTCCCGGATGAAATGCTCCTTGAACCGGTTGAATTCAATGATCACATCAGGTGAGCCCTCCTCGAGCCCCCTGACGAAATCGACGACAACCTTGTCCAGCTTCTGCCGGATCAGATGATCCTTGTCCGTTTTTGCCTCTTGCAGCACTTCCCGGTACTGGGCAATAAGCGTCTCCGCGGCCGATTGGTAATCGAATCCGCCTGTGATCTCGCCTGCACCGATGAACATCTTTTTCAGAAGACCCTTCTCCTTCTCTTCTCCCGCGGCTTCCCACAGTTTACGCGCCACTAATTCGCGAATCTGGGAGCTTTGCGCGGCCCTCTGCAGGCTGTCGAAGAGCAGGGTCCAGATTTCGTTATGGTATCCCCTGTCCATGGCCTTGTGCATCCAGAGGCCCAGCGAACGGGCGAAATCGATGTCGGAAAGCTGGACCTTTATGGCATCACCAAGAAAAATTACAATATCCTCGTCGTCCAGACCTTCCACCAATTTCCGAAGCAGGGTGACGACATACTCTTTCAGGTTTTCATTCTCACGCTCGATTACTTCCATCACCATCACGATCATCCGCGTTTTTTCCAGCTTTTCCCGCACCACAGCCGGGCTCAGCCATTTGTTCTGCACCATGTCGGCAATGCCGTCGGTGATCCTGTGCCGGTTCTTTACAATGATGTTCGTATGTCTCCTCACGACTGGGATCGGTATTTCCCGGAAAAGGGCCGAGACCGCAAACCAGTCCGCAAGTCCGCCGATAGTGCCCGCCTCGAAGGCGTTGGCGATGATACTCCAGTTTCCATGAAGAAAACCGGCCGAGAGGCAGGTCTCGGTGGTTATCCAGAATCCCGCGCAGGCAAGCAGGGAGAGGTTCCCCAGGTGTTTCGTCTTCATTTCGCGAACCTTTGGTTGAAATTGGGATGGACTTTGTTGGACAATTCGGAGGGAATCCCGGATGCCGGGTAAACAGTATAGTTGCTGTACGGCAAAAATCAAGGCAAAAGGGGTGGGGATGTTGGCGCCGCAAAATACGGCAGCAGAGAAAATGGGCTTTCTAAGAAAAGCGGGATGTGGTATTGAATTAAACTGCATGTTGTCGGATGTGTCCAGTTCATTCCATTTCTCAGGGAGCCGGCAGAGTGAGCAATATTCGTGAACTTATCTCCAAAAAGATTCGATTGCCTTCTCCGCCCGCAATCGCCATAAAAATCCTCGACATGGTGCGTAGGGATGATTTTTCGTTCAGGGAGCTGGCCCAGATAATCGAGTCCGACCCGGCTCTCATGGCAAAAGTCCTTAAGGTCGCTAATTCCCCCTATTACAACTTTACCCGCAAGGTTGACAACATCGATATGGCCCTGTCGGTGCTGGGGACCCATGCGGTGAAAAATATTGCCCTCTCCTTTGTCATCTGTTCCGACATGAAGGCAACCGGGGAGAGAGGTTTCGATTTCGACCTGTTCTGGCGCCGCGCCATTACAGCTGCGGTCGCCGCCGACCTGACCGCCGCGCTGGTAGGGATGAAATACCATGATATCTTCGTCACTGCGCTGCTACAGGATATCGGAATTATTGTCTTATTTTCTTCCCTCCCGGAAGAGTACCAGTTGGTCATGAAGGAAAACATCGCCGGCAAATGCCCCCTCCATGAAATTGAAAAGCGGTGTTTCGGTTTCGATCACCAGGAACTGGGTGCGGAACTCCTCAGTCAATGGCGCATCCCTGAGGGGATTTTCATCCCCATAAGGCACCACCATTGCAACGACTCGATCCCGGAGGAGTATCGGGGACGGGTGGAAATACTGCGGCTATCCGACAACCTCTCCGCCATCTATCATGGGGGCCGGAGTGTGGAAAAGATGATGCAGGTCAGGAACAAGCTCACGACTACCTTTGGCGTTAAGGGAGAAGAGGTTGAAAAGCTGATCGATGCAGTGGCCGGCAAATCCCTCGATATCCTTGGAACGTTCGAGATACCCCCCGGCAGCATGCGGCCATTCTCCATGATACTGCAGGAAGCAAATGAAGAGTTGAGCAACCTTAATACCTCCTATGAATTGCTTGTCATTGAACTGAGGCAGGCCAAGGAAAAGGCGGAGATGCTGGCCGACGAGCTGCACAATGCCAACGTAAAGCTGCATGAGTTGGTCTTCTGTGACGCTCTTACCGGCCTTTACAATCATCGCTTTTTTCAGGAGGCAATGGACAGGGAAATTGACAGGTCGAAACGCTACAAGAGGGAACTCTCACTGATCCTCTTCGACATCGACCATTTCAAGAAGATAAACGATACATATGGCCATCT
>JBGQDJ010000279.1:0-4498 GCA_041495805.1 Geobacteraceae bacterium | reverse complement strand
GAAGCCGGCAACCACAACAACAATGGGACATTGCTTATTTACCCTTCAGGCTGTCTCACGAACCCCGGCCACCTCAGACTACCAGACTGGAGTGCTTCTATAGCAATTACTTTTTCATTATCTGCGAGTTTGGAAACTGCAGCTAGATATTCTTTGTATATCCTCTCAAGCTCCAATTTATGCGATCTGTTTCGAATTTCGTTTATGAATTTCATTAACTCATCTGTCGGCGCAAACCACTCTCCGTTTAGCCTGCACGATGAAAATTTTGTGTGAAGTGAAATTTCTGTTCTTGTATCAGCCCCGTCAATAATGGCCAGCACTCTTAATGGTAATGGGTTTCCCGTTTGTAGTCGCTTGAACCGTGCATATAAATCGTATTTTGTATAGCCAATTTTGATTGGTCCTGAATTCCCTTGTTGTATAAAATATATGAAAGGAGGTTTCTTTTCATCGTATTTCATTTTTGACATCGAACTTTCAATATTTTGATATACACCTTCCCAGATACCCGCTTTAATAAACATCTCGTGGCGTTTTGCTTCTTCTTTAGTACCTTTAAATAAGGAAACATGCTGTTTGCTGTTCCTACCGTTGGAAATAACTATTTGCCAATAACCATCGCCTTTTGTAGGATGTTGTCTAACGGCCATGTATTTACTCCTAAAGTAGCTTTAGCAACAAGGCTGACCGTCCTGTTTTAGGGCCGGTCTTGCCGGGAGTTGGAATATATTTTCCTACCCTTAGCTTAGCCGACTGCAAAAAACTTTTTAAAATATTGTTGAAGCATCGGCTCGATGATTGTGGGTGTTAGGTTTTCGAGATTAATAGTCCTTTCATCAAATTCTGAGGTCGTATTAGTTCTAGACGAGACGGTTGCCTTTCCATCATTGATGTTTATCATAATTCTGAAAGCCGGTTCTAACCCATCAGATAAGTTACTGGTCGAATGACTACGAGAAATTACTAAGGCTATTTTGTCAAATGCTTTATGCTTCGTCTGTCTTTCCTCTCTCTCTGTAGTGGTTACTTCTGTCACATATCCTTCTGTCTTAAGCGTAGCTTCTACTGCTTCAAATAACGGCTTAATGAGGGTATTGATGGCATGATTTGTTGCTGTGATTCTCTGTTTAAGCTCCTCTAATTTCTTCTCCCACTCCTGCCTCGCCACTTCTCCCGCCTCTTTGGCCTTAATCTTGTGTTCTGCGATCATTGCGTCCAGCCATTCCATCGGTAATCCCTCCGTTTGATTTTTTTCTTGCCTTCTCTTTATGGACAACATCCCTGGTCTGTTCGCGGGCCAAATTCCGATTAGGCTGCGCATGAAGCAACCCTCGTATGCTTATCATCAAGATTAGCGTGCATTATTTCCTTGTTTTTAATAAATGTCAAAAGGATTTACCATGCTTCTTATCCCGAATGAGGTCTTTATCGAGTATATTGCGTATCTCAATAAGCGTGGCATCATCGCCGCTTATCAGGGGCAGTATAAAAAGTGGCTTCGATACTACCTTGATTTTTGCGATAAATACCCGGTACCCGACGCCAATTCTGATCGTGTCCGGCTGTTTTGTGAAAAATTGCGGGAGAAAAAACAGAGTGAGACGCAACGGGAACAGGCAGCTCACGCCGTATCTCTTTATTTTGAGATGAAGCGGCAGGATATGCAGACCCATCCTCAAGGTAATACTTCTTTGGAAGAGGCAGATTCGCTTGTAAGCGATTCACTTGCACCGTATGTGCCCATGTTCCAATCCGAGGAATCACAGCAACTTCCATCGAGACCTGGTTCTTCGCATTACACTGAAGCCGGCTACCAGGAAAAATCCAAGTCAGCGGAATGGGATGCGGTTCTCGCAGCCATGGCAGCAGAAATCAAATTCCGCCATTACTCGCGCAAGACCTTGAAAACGTATGCTAACTGGTCCCGACTGTTCCAACGCTTTCTGAGGGATAAATCGCCCGGGGAGTTGACAACCGTCGATGTCAAAAAGTACCTGACGTTTCTGGCGGTGAAATGTCATGTCGCAGCCTCAACCCAGAATCAAGCCTTTAACTCCCTTCTATTCCTCTTCCGCCATGGCCTGTAAAGAGAATTCGGGGAACTGCGGGATGTGCCGCGAGCAAAAAAGTCACACTACATTCCAGCGGTTCTCTCCCGTGAAGAGATCGACGCTATTCTGAACGAGCTTTCCTATCCGTTCAATCGGGACATCTATGGGGACGTTCTTAAATCGTTTACCAACTATGTCAAACAACTATGTTAATTAAGCTTTTAAGAACGTCCCCTTAGCCCCTCTATGTCAAACAACTATGTTAATTAAGCTTTTAAGAACGTCCCCTTAGCCCCTCCCGCGTGATTCAAAATCTTCTGGGGCACTCCAGCCTGAAAACGACTATGATCTACACCCATTGCGTGCCGGTCAGGACGATCAAAGAGCCGAAAAGCCCGCTGGATTTATAGCATAAAGGCAGACTGAAGACTGAAGGCTGAGGTCTGAAGGAAAACAAAGGAAAGCGTCCGGCATTTATTAAACAAAAGGCCGCACCATCAGCACTTGGCTAATCGGATCGGCCTTTATTCATACCCCAGATTCCAGCGGTTCAGCATTCTGCGTCCCTATCCTCTCATATCAGGAAAAGGATGATTTCTTTTGGCTCCATATTCAAAATTTGGAATTCATATTAACATTCGCAGTGTCCAACGATGTCGCAGATTTTTCACCGATTCTCATCTTCGCGCTCTTTCTGTTCTTTTGTATATTGCTGATAATCCATCTCCGGTTTCGCGGCGCGCTCGCGCGGCGTCATCTCTTTCTGCTTTTCAATACGGGCGCCCTCGTACACCCCCTGATAGAGACCTTCACGGATATCCTTTCCTGCGCAACCCGTGAAGAGGATGAAACATCCTGCGATAAACATAGATCTTATGAGCGGCATGGCTAATTTCCCTCCCTCGTTTTGTCGCCACCATCGGTTGCCAGCCCTTGAGATAATACACCGCACAATCCATGAGTTGCAGAGATCCCTGGAAATGGAAAAGGCCCCGATCCGGGGCCTTTTCCATGAAACATTCGGCAAATTACTTCTTGTGGCACTCGCCGCACTTGGTCGGCCCGGCATTCTTTGCTTTGTGGCAATCTATGCACAACTTGTGAGCGGCTACCTTGCCGAGGGTCAACTTGGCAGGGGTGCCTTCGCCGTGGCATGACTTGCAGTCGCCAGCAGCGCTGTGGGCCTTGTGGTTGAAAGCGACATTGCCGTTCTTCGCAGTCATTGTTACAGTGTCGGGGGCGGCGGCCATCGCGGCCGAAGCGGCGAACACGACCATAATCATTGCAGACAGAACCTTTTTCATTCCTTTACCTCCAAAATTAGATTAAAGCGGAGCAATATTAGTGAGATAATTAGATTTTGTCAAGGCAATTGTGTAGGAAGTGTTGTAACAGTATTGTTATTGCAGCGCCCGTGCAATGGTTACGACATATACAGCCGCTGCATCGGCCTTGAAGAGCACCCGGGCGCATTCAGCCACGGTGCTCCCCGTGGTATAGACGTCATCCACCAGGATTATCCGCTTATCCCTGAGCGGATCGGGATCGCTGACGCTGAATGCGCCCCTGACATTTGCGACCCTATCCGCGGCGGAGAGGTTGATCTGAGGCTCGGTCCAGCGGATACGCCGCAGATTCCCGCGGGATAAGGGGAGCCGCCACTCACGGGCGAGAATTCCGCCAAGGAGAACCGCCTGGTTGAAACCCCTCTGGCGGAGCCTTTTCACATGCAGCGGGACAGAGATAATAAGATCGAGAGAGGCCGCATGCACGAAAGGTGCGATGTGACGGGCCGTTAGGAGCGCCAGGGGGCGGCAATGCTGGACCCGTCCGTTGTATTTGAAGCGGTGGATGAGTTCCCTGACTGGACCGTCAAACAGGGCCGCGGCGCGTGCCCCGGTAAATCGGGGAGGTTCGCTGATACAGCCGCCGCAGATATGGTCTTCGCCGCATTCCGTTTGGAAGGGGATACCGCAAACCTTGCACAGAGGGGAGTTGATCAGGCGGCACCCTTCCAGGCAAGGCGCGCAGAGGTGCAACTCTCCGGCATTCGGGATAAAGGATTTGCAGAAATGGCATCGGGGCGGAAAGATTATGTCGAGCAACGCACTCAGCATCGAAATTACATCTCCTGTATTCCTAATCACAAAGTAAAAATCAAAGGCAATGGAACGCGGATGATGCGCCTGCGCGCCGAAACGCTTCAGCGCGCAGGCACAAAGATCATGAAGGGAAAGAAAACGTCATCTATGATTCACATGAAAACTGTTTTGGTGAATGGCTTTATATCTTCAATAGACCGATTTCTTTGCGGTCTTTGCGCCTGGTTTGCGCGAGTAAATTGAAGTGGACGGGGATATTGAGACAGGTGTATAAGCAATGAACCAACCTAAAAGAGGAGAGGTTCAATGCCACAACATCGCACACGTCACAGCGCCGAATTT
>JBGQDJ010000278.1:0-4514 GCA_041495805.1 Geobacteraceae bacterium | reverse complement strand
TCGAAAACCACTTCCTGTTCCGGGGTCCCCACCCGGCTTATGAAAGCACAACTCTTCTCCAGCCCCAATTCCTTCAGCAGCGCGTAGACACCGCCGAAGACCCGGCTCACCTTCATCAACACCACGGTTTCGAAATCGTTGAGGATATTGCGCAGATCCTTCTCATCAAAGGTGGCAGGGATGATGGCGATCCGCTCCGCTCCCAGCCCCAGCGGGATGCCGGCGGCAATGGCGGCGGCATTGATGCTGGAGACTCCGGGTATGATTTCTATGGGGATATCCGGAAACTTTTCGCGGAAGATGCGGTAGATGTAAAGGAAGGTGGAGTAGATGAATGGGTCGCCGATGGTGATGAAGGCGACGTCGCTTCCCCCCCGGACCCGTTCCGCCACCTCCGCCGCGGCCGTCTCCCAGTACTCCTCGAGCCCGTCCTGGTCCTTCCTCATGGGGAATACCTGGATGATCACTTCCTGTCTTGCGAGGTCAAGGAGCGGCTCGATGATGGAGAGGGCGTAGCTGGAATCGGCGGTGCCGGCGGTTGGCGCGCAGATGATCGGGACTGAACGCAGTATTCGTTCGGCCTTTCTGGTCAACAGTTCCGGGTCGCCGGGACCGACCCCGATTGCATAGATTCGCGCCATCGTTCTTGATCCTAATCCGGCAAGGCCGGAACCAAACAAGTAAAAATCAAAGGCAATGGAACGCGGATCAAATCTGATTTGAGCGGATTGACGCGGATAAACCAAGACAGATAAAGGGTTTAAAATCCGCGTGAATCAGCTCAATCCACGCCTGCGCGCTGTAGCGCTTCGGCGCGCAAGCGCGTCATCCGCGTTCTATTGAAGTTCAGGTTGTAAGAGACTAAACATCACGTTTCTTGTCTACTCATCGTTTTTTGAAGCGGTGATGATATAAACCGGATTATGCGCCTCGAACATCTTGAATTCCGTCAACCCACGGGTCTTGGCTATATTGACGCAGGTCACTTCCACGGTGTAGCCGTGGTCTTCCAGAAATTCCACCGCTTTGGTCAGGGTATCGAGGGTGACGGCGTTCAGGACGATCACCCCTTCGGCCTTGAGCCGCTTGTCCACCGCATCGATAATCTCTTCCAGCATTCCGCCGGAACCGCCGATGAAAACCCGGTCCGGGTCTGGTAACTCTTCCAGCCCCTCGGGTGCATATGACTCGATCAGGATGACATTCCGGGCAACGAATTTTTTCAGGTTATCACGGATGAATACAAGATACTGTTGATTTTTTTCCAGGGCATAGATCTTCCCGTTTGGCATCAGGTTGCTTGCCTCGATGGAGACAGAGCCGCTTCCCGCGCCGATGTCCCACATCACCAGGTCATCCTGGAGTTTCAGCTTTCCAAGGGTGACCGACCTCACTTCCTGTTTGGTTATCAATTTCTTGGCGGTGGCGAATTCCTCGTCATCGATGCCGATAACCGGATAGTGCTGAAGGTTCGGTTCCCATGCCTTGATCAGTATAAGTATGTTGAGGGGCGAAGCCGTCAACTCCGCCACTCCCCTTACATCGGTCCTGGTAAATTTTTCCGTGGGAAGCCCCATGTCCTCGCAGAGCCAGGCTTCAAACCCCTCAGCGCCTCTGTGGATAAGCTCGCGGGCAATCATGGCCGGTGTGTTTGTCGCGTCGGTTAGAACAGCGGCCTTTTCAGCGGCAACTATCCTGTCGATGGCCCCCTTGAGCCCGCGGCCATGCACCGAAACGAAAATGGCGTTGTCCCAAGGCTCCTTGATCCGGGCAAAGGCGTATTGAATGCTGGTGACATTGGGAAATATCTCGACCCGCTCCTTGGGAAGATTGCGCAGAAGGAAGCGCGCTATTCCGAAAAAGTTCGGGTCACCCGAGCCCAGCACCACCACACGCTTCTTCGTGCTTTTCAGATAGTCGAGCATGATGGAGAGCTCTTCCAAGGCCTGCTTTTCTCCGGGGAAATCGGGGAAGATATCGAGATGCCGCTGGTGGCCGATCAGTACCTCCGCCCTGTTGATAACCTCCAGCGCCTTTGCGCCGAACCCTTCCCACCCAGTGATCCCCGCGCCGATCAGATAGATTTTCTCCTGTGGCATGGCCGGCTCCTTATAAGGTTTTTATCCGAAATATAGCACTTCTCCCACATACCCCACCAGTAAAACCTTTATTTTAATCATTGGGGCGATCGTGGCTGCAAATCCGCGAACCTGATCGGAGACGAGTCTGATAAGGATCGGGTCGTTTTCTGAAGAGTCCAGCACCTGGCGGGCGGTGTTTGCCCCGTGAACGAGAGGCGTGAGACGTGAGGCATCAGGTGAAGCTGCAAGCCATTCCTGAAGCTTCCGCAGATCCAGCTCCGAAGAAGATGCATGGGTCTGTTCGTGGCCGCAGCCGATCTTCAGGAGCTTGGCGAACTGGCCGGCAAGTATGAGCTCCTTTACCCCTTTGCCTGCACAGGCGCGGAGGGCATGTCCGACATGGTCCCCCATCAGGATAAATGACTCTTCCTTTAAGTCGTTAGTGGTTTCAGTCCCCCGTTCCCCTGAAGCCAGATACTTCTGCGCAGCCATCTCACTAGTCCTGCCGGTGGAGAGAACCACCTTTTCAGAGCCGCAGGCCAGGGCCACGTCAATGGCGGAATCAATGGTGTCGGTCCAGGCTGCCGCCGAAATCGGGTTGACAATGCCGGTAGTGCCGAGGATGGAGAGCCCGCCGACTATTCCTAGGCGGTCATTGAGGGTCTTCTTCGCCAATTCCTCCCCATTGGGGATACTCACGGTAACAGTCAGGGTATTCGGCAGGCAGCGCATCGCGAATACCTCCTTAACCACCTCCAGAATCATAATACGAGGCACCGGATTTATCGCCCATCCCCCAACCGGGACCGCCAGACCCGGCTTGGTCACCCGGCCGATGCCGGTCCCTCCTTGAAGGATGATACAGCGGGTGGCAAAATAATCGACCCTTATGGATACGTGGACCTCCGCGCCGTTTGTTACATCGGGGTCATCGCCTCCATCCTTGATGACATAGCAGGAGGCGGTACCGTTGACGAGCTTCTGGCCATGCAGACGAAAATGCGTGGTTATCCCCGCCGGCAGGGTAATCTCCACTTCATCTACAATATGCTGATCACGGAGCATGAGCGCCGCCCCTTTTGTCGCGGCGGCGGCGCACGCGCCGGTGGTAAAGCCGTATCGCAATTCTTTCTTTGTCATCAGCCTCACGATCCCCCCTTGCCGGGAGGAAGCAGCCTTTCCTGTTATTCGAAGATTAATGGCAGCGCCGGTGCTTTTCTTGTTTTCAGAGTGTGCATGGATGCGGGGCCTCGATATTTTCATCCGCCAAAATCAGCAGGGCATTGACAGCCGCCGCCGCCACGTTCGACCCCCCCTTACGTCCCCGGTTGGCAATGAAGGGTATCTTAAGTTCCGTCGCCTCGAGGATCAGCCTCTCCTTGCTCTCCGCCGCGCCAACGAAACCGACCGGCATGCCGATGATCAGGTCAGGCCGCACACCTTCCTCCCTCACAAGGCGCATGAGCTCGAACAGGGCGGTGGGAGCGTTGCCGATGACGAAAATGCCGTTGCCGGAATCGGCCACGCCTCTTCGCATGGCCAGTATCGAGCGTGTGATCCCCCGTGACCGGGCTTCCCTTGCAACCTCCTGGTCTGCCACGAAGCAGGATGCGGATATGCCGAACCTCTCCAGGCGAGGTTTGCTGATACCCGCCAGGGCCATCGTGGTGTCGGTGACTATGCCTCGTCCCCCACGGATGGCCGCCACCCCATGCGCCACGGCCCCGGGAGAAAAGAGCAGTGAGCGGGCATATTCAAAATCGGCGCTCGTATGAATGATCCGCCTGACCAGAGGCCACTCTATTTCGGACCAGGGATGGTCCCCGATTTCCGCCTCGATAATGCGGAAAGATTCCGCCTCGATCTCTTCCGGACGCATATCTACAGACATCCAGGCTTCTCCAGGGTGTCGGCAATGCGCTCCGCGACAATCTCAGCCAGTTTCCGGTGCGCGCCCAGATGACCCCCCATTACAAATTCCACCCTGGGATAACGCTGCTTCGCCTCGGCCATCTCCTTCGGAAGGTCTTCCCGGACATGGGCGCCCATATAGAGGAAATACGGCATTAGGATGATCCGCTCCGCACCGTGGTCAACACAGGTATCGATCCCCTGCTGGATGTTTGGCAGGTGCTGCTCCCGGAACGATACCTCGACTAAGTCGAAAAGGGTCATCTCTTTCACCATGGCGGCTATTTCCCTGACGGCGTCATTCGCCTCGGGGATGCGGCTGCCGTGGGCCATGAGCAGAACAGCGGTTTTCATTGAAACTCCTTATTTTGCACCATCTCCAAAATCTCTCTTCGTGCCTCGCCGACGGTAAGGGGAACCCTGGAGAAAGGAAGTTTGTCTTCGTGCTTGAGCCGGTAAAGAAGCTCGGCGATGTGCGGCAGCCTTAGCCTGATGTTCTCCATCTCGCTCGGTGCGGTAAAG
>JBGQDJ010000277.1:0-4533 GCA_041495805.1 Geobacteraceae bacterium | reverse complement strand
CCCCATGCCGCCGGGAACCGTCAGGTCGAGAATGACAGCAGCAAAGGGCGAGTTTTCATCATGAGCAGCTCGAAACAGTTCGACCGCATCCCTTCCGTCGGGACAGCTTTCCACCTCGTACCCCTTGAACTCCAGCATCTTTGTGACAATCTCCCGAATGTATACTTCATCATCCATCAGAAGTATCCTTCCCTTTCCGGACAGATCGGATTCCACCCTTACTTCCTCGACTTGCGACACCCTTTCCATTGAGGCGGGGAGGTAGACAGTAAAACGGCTTCCCTCTCCCTCTTTGCTGAAAACTTCCACCCGTCCTTTATGCCTCGCAACGATGGAATAGACAGAGGAGAGCCCCAGGCCGCTACCGCCAGCCTTTGTGGTGAAATAAGGGTCGAAAACCTTCCCCATGTTCTGTGCCGGTATACCGCACCCCTGGTCCTCTATGGCAATCACCAGATAAGCACCTGGCGCCAACCGCTGCGGATTGCCGGCCTCCAGCGTCTTGTTGCCGGCCCGGACGGTAACCGTCCCACCGCCAGGCACGGCTTGCGCGGCATTTAACAGGAGATTGTGCAAAACTTGGCAGAGCTGCCCCCCATCTGCTTCCAGGCACCAGAGGTTGTCTGCCAGTGCCAGGAAACTTTTAAAATTTGACCCACTCAGGGAGAATGATGCGGCTTTTCTAATCAGAGGTGCCGGGTCGATCAGGGTTTTCACCGGTTCACCACCGCGGGCGAACGTCAGGAACTGCTTGGTCAGTTCGCCTGCTTGCATGGCAGCACTTTCGCACTCCTTGAGACTCTCTGTTACCGGGTGCGCCGGATCGATCTGCATCCGCGCAAACGAGAGGTTGCCGAGAATGCCGGTGAGGATATTATTGAAGTCATGGGCAATGCCGCCCGCAAGAACACCCAGGGATTCGAGCTTCTGGACCTTGAGCAGTTCTTCCTGCATCCTTTTCCGCTCGCTGATATCCCTGGCTATGCACTGAACGGCCTCTTCACCGCCATAAATGAACGGTGAGGAAGAGACCTCGACAGGAATTCCTGTTCCGCCGCCATTGACAATAATCAGTTCAAACATGCAACCCGAGCCTGTATCCTTATCCTTTACGTTGATACACCTCTCAAGCGTTTCGTGATAATCCGCGTGGATAAATTCGATCACCGGTTTGCCATGCAACTCTTCGAGGTGCTCTACGCCGAGGAGTCTGAGTCCTTTATCGTTCGCGAAGGCGAATTTATCCGCAATGAGGATATAGATGGCATCCGGCGAAAGTTCTACGAGGGTCCGATAGCGTTCCTCACTTTCCCTGAGGGCCTCTTCAACTTTTTTTCGGGTTGTGATGTCGGTGATGAAGAGGAGCAGGGAGCGCAGGGTCCCGTCCTCTTTCGCCAGCCGTTTGCAAGATAGCTCACCCCAGAAGGCATCTCCGTTGCAACGGAGATACTGCTTTTCCATGGCGACATGGTCGATATCCCCGGAAATCAGCTGGTGCATCAGACTCAGGCAGACTTTCCGATTCTCCGGATGGAGATGATCCGGGTAGGGCGAGCCGATGAATGCGGATCGCGGGCATCCAAACAGCTCCTCCATCCTCCTATTGGCGAAGGTGATGATCCCTTGCCTGTCCACAAGCATAATTCCCGCATGAGATGTCTCGAAAATGCTCCTCAGCTGGTCTTCACGCTCCATCAATTCAATTTCCATTTTTTTCCGATCGCTTATGTCATAGATCGAACCCACCTGGCTCACCATCCGGCCCGATAGGTCGAAACAAAGGGTGGCCCAGTCGTTAAGCCATAAATAGTCACCGCTAGCCTTCTTCAGGCGATATTCGAGGTTGAGGGATACGCAGGTACCCTGGCGCAGGTGCGCTGCTTCATCGACCTGGGTATGTATACGCTGCCGATCGTCGGGATGGACCAGCCCCATCAGATCGTTTAATCCATTCTTGAGGTAGAAATCAAGAGGATAGCCTGTCAATTCTTCAATGGAAGGACTCATATAGTCATAATGGTCTGTCTTTACATTACGACGGTATAGGACATGGCGCGAGTTGAGCAGCGCCTCCTGCAGTCTCTCGTCCGATAACCGGAGAGCTTCCAGAGCCATGTTCCGGCCAGTGACATCATTGGTAACAGTGAGCAGGCACTCTTCTCCACGGTACTTAAACGGGACCGAAGATGCTTCCGTCTCGATAAAAATACCGTCTTTGCGTTTCATCCTGAGCGGCAGGTTTCGTGCGGCTCCTTTCTTATCAATTTCGGAAAGAAGGCGTTGTCGGTCTAACATTGAATAAATGCCAAGTTCCACGGCACTTTTCCCCAGCAACTCATCACGGGAGAATGCCAGCATAGGTTCACAGGCCCAATTTGTTTCTAGAACCATCCCGTCTCTCTTGTGGCTGATGCTTATGAGGGCGGGAGATTCATTCAGAATGGCTTCCAGTTGCTGCCGGGATTCCTCCAGTTCTCTTTTGGCTTCCTGGCACTCCTTTTCCATAGCCTCCAGACGGCTAATTTCGTCAAGCAGTCCTTCCCGTGACTTCTCCAGATGGTGCATAAAGATCCTCCTCAATCTGAAAAAAGAACAATAAAAAAGCCGAATCCCCGGCAACAACCATAACGTGGCTGTATTCGGCAATCCGGCTGACTGAATCAGGCTTATTCAGGTTAACAGTTATGGTAGCAGTTTCCTGCATCCCACCCTTCTGTTTAATCAGTCCCGATGACTTTCCGTCCCCCGGTCGCCCAAGGTTTGGCTTTCCTTACATTGATAACCACAAATGATGATAGCAGTCAAACACGGCTTGTCAAGTCAGTTTTTGTCGCAAATATTCAAAAGAAAATAGCTCACTCAATGGTTGCCTTGACCCATTTTGAACCGGATTCCAAATCTGATCCTTATCGGCGTCGAAGTTAACCCACCTACCATTTATAACTTACCGATATTAAGTTGAGGTGTGGGGCAAGTCGGAGACCGATGCCGGGTCAAGGTTCGAAACCGATCCACAGGGTATCCTTAGTGAGAAGTTGTAAAGAGATTGGATATACCTTTTATATAGGCATCAAATTGCTATTGTAATATGTTGTAATAACGGGATAGATGCAGTCTGAAAATCCAATGTACCCCACAATAATACCCCTTTAATATTCCATCTAACCTATTCAGGTTTTCAGGATATTAGAGTCAGTTGCGGGGATCCAAACAAGTCTCGAACTAAATATTGATGCCGGTTTCCATCATGGAGCCGGCATCGTTTCTTTTTCTCAATGAAAGGTTGCATGTTCAGGGAACGGACCTAGGCGGTATCCTTGTTCACAACATCGCCGATGTCGAAATAATTGTCGAGACGGTTCATGGCATGGGGAATACCTGAGCGGTTGCAAGAGAACTGCCATGGAATAGTCCAGGGGAAGTTGCCTTTGCAATAGTCCGATAACGCGTTATAATAGCAATGATTTTTAAAACCTTCCTTTTTACAGGTGCCCATAGGATCAGGGTTGATAAGACAAAAGCTCACAATGGCTGAGAAAGCAGTTCAGCAAATTAATTGGGTCCGGGCTTATTGGCAGGCAAGCGCAATTTTGTTGGAGATGCCAAGTTAAATGAAACTATAAATAAATACGCAACGTCGCGCTTGCCAGTGTTAGGATTCCCCCTACACACCTAGATAGACGAAAGGAGACATGCCATGCGATATATTTCATCGAAAAGCATCCTCACTGATCCCTATCGGGCCGGTCTCGAAATTGGCACCGCCCTCGCCCCGATCTCTCCAGAAGTCATACTCCTGTTTGCCTCAATGTCATATGACCCGGATTTCTCCGATTTTTTCGAGGCACTATATGATACGCTCGGCACCGAATCGGCCATCGTTTTTGGCGGAACCGGTGATGGCATCTACGAGACCTCCAGCGCCGAGAACTACGGAGTCAGCGCACTCGGCATTTCCAGTGACGGACAGGTGTCATGGTCAACCGCTATTGAACAAGGGGTCCAGGCCGACTCGTTTTCCGCGGCCAGAGCGTGTGCCCGTAAAGTGCTTGCATCCTGTCCCGCCTCGACCAGTTTCCGCATGGTGCTGGCGGATGGCGCCAAGGCTGATGGTCATGCCATTGTGAGCGGCATTGCGGCAGAAATCCCGGGGCCCTTTTTTGGCGGTTTGACTGCAGACGACCGCAAGTTCACCAGCAGCAAGATCTTCCTGAACGGCACGGAATACGAGGATGCCGTTGCCATCCTGACCGGATGCGGCGATCTCAGTTTCGCCGTTAATGCGGCCAGCGGCTGGACACCCATGGGGCGTGAGGGGGTTGTCGAGGATAACCAGAGCTGCGATATCCGTACCATCAGCGGCCAGACTGCCCAGGAGTTCATGGCCGGAGCGCTGGGCAAGCCGCTCGGTGAGGCAGATATTGCGATTATACCGCTGGCCGCCTATCAGGACGGCTCGACGGAGCATTTCTTTCTGCGGACTACTTCGCACCTGCATGCCGATACCGGCGCAGTGACGACCTTCGGCAGTGT
>JBGQDJ010000276.1:0-4545 GCA_041495805.1 Geobacteraceae bacterium | reverse complement strand
GCCCTTGCGGCGCGCCTCTGTTACTCTTCCACTGCCATCGATGAACTGAAGGACAAACTTTCCGGAACCGACATACGGAATTTCCTGGAAAAGATCATGGTCCTGGGCCATCAGTCGGTACTCGAACACGCCTCCTTCACGTTCGGAATCGACGGTATATCCAGGGCAACCAGCCATCAACTGGTCCGCCACCGTATAGCCTCATTCTCACAGCAGTCGCAGCGATATGTCTCGCACGAGCAGCGCTTTGCAGCCGTTGTCCCGCCAACAATCGCCGAGCGCCCGGAAATTCTGGAGCGTTTTGAGGCGGAGTTGACCTCATTGCATAAAGCTTACGCCGAAATGCTTGCAGCGGGGGTTCCTGCTGAAGATGCCCGCTATATTCTCCCCAATGCCACGGAAACCAAGATCATGGTAACCATGAATGCAAGGGAGTTGCTCCATTTTTTCGAGCTGCGTTGCTGCGAGCGTGCCCAGTGGGAAATTCGGGCCATGGCGCTGGAAATGCTCAAGCTGGCAAAAGAAGCCGCGCCGATCATTTTCCGGGACGCAGGCCCGGGCTGCCTGACCGGACCCTGTCCTGAAGGGGCCATGACCTGCGGCAAGACGAAAGATATCCGGGAATTTTTTCGCGGATTGTAGGGGTGAAGGCTGAGGAGTGCCCAGCGACCAGTGACTTTAACCCTGAACAATAAAATCATGAGGGTAATAATGTCAAAAATAAATATAGGTGGCCAGGCTGTAATAGAAGGGGTAATGATGCGGGCGCCCAGATCGGTTGCCATTGCCGTAAGGAGACCGAGCGGCGAAATTGTGGTCAAGAGAGACATGGTCGTCCCGCTGTCCGAACGCTATCCGGTCGTAAAACTCCCCATAGTGCGGGGGGCGGTCGCTCTATTCTCATCCCTTATTACCGGGATCAAGGCCCTCAATTTTTCCGCCAACGAGGCCCTTGCCGAGGAGGAGGATAATGAAAATAAGGAAGAGTTGTCATCCTGGGCCATGGCCGGTACCATGGCGGTCGCATTCGGCTTCGGCATTCTCCTCTTTTTCATGCTTCCACTCTACGCCACCAAGCTGCTGACACAAATGGCCGTCATCAGCGACAACAATATCGTATTCAACCTGGTGGACGGGGTGATCAGGGTGGTGGTTTTTCTCCTCTATATCTGGTCCATCTCCAGGATGAAGGATATTCAACGGGTCTTCCAGTACCACGGTGCGGAGCACAAGTCGATCTTTGCGTTCGAGGCGGGTGACGAATTGACAGTGGCCAACGTACGCGGTTACAGCCGTCTGCATCCCCGTTGCGGCACGAGCTTCCTCCTGATAGTGATGCTGGTGAGCATTGTTATCTTTTCGCTGATACCAAAACTCTGGCCGTTCTACATGAAGGCCGGGGCTCGGGTTATACTGCTTCCGCTCATTGCCGGGGTTTCCTACGAATTCCTGAAATGGAGCGCCAGGAACGACCATTCATCGCTGGTCAAGCTGATCATTGCTCCGGGACTGGCGCTACAGCGGCTCACCACCCGCGAACCGGACGACAGCCAGTTGGAGGTGGCGATCCGATCCATGCAGGAGGCGCTGGAGATGAATGCCGGGTTTAAGGACGACCGGCTGGTGATCTAACGATATAAAACTAAATTTCAAATTCCAAATTTCAGGTTTTAATTGGGATTTGGCCTTGAGATTTGGAGATGTTTTCATGGATTTGTTTGACAAAATTGAAGAACTCGAACGGCGCTTTCAGGAACTGGAGTCGCTTCTGTCCAATCCGGCGGTGATCGGCAATCAGGGGGAATTCCGGAAACTGTCCCGTGAGCATAGCGAACTGAGCGGCCTGGTGGATTCGTACCGCCGTTACAGGAAAGTGTTGACGGATATTGATGACAACCGTGAGCTTCTTGCCGATCCGGATATGAAGGAGATGGCGGGGGAGGAACTTGCCTGTCTTGAAGCCGAAAGAGAGCGTCTTGAAGGGGAGATCAATCTTCTTCTTCTCCCAAAAGACCCCAACGATGACAAGAACGTAATCCTGGAGATCCGAGCAGGCACCGGCGGGGACGAGTCGGCCCTCTTTGCCGGCGACCTGTTCCGCATGTATTCCCGTTTTGCGGACGCCAACCGCTGGCGGGTTGAGGTTATCTCCGCGTCAGAATCGGAACGAGGGGGCTTCAAGGAAATTGTTGCATCTGTTGAAGGGAGCGGGGTTTACGCCAAGCTCAAGTTCGAGTCGGGTACCCACCGGGTTCAGCGTGTGCCAGAGACCGAGGCGCAGGGTCGCATACATACCAGCGCCTGCACGGTAGCCATAATGCCCGAGGCCGAAGATATTGACATAGACATCAATACGGCCGACCTGAAGATCGATGTCTACCGCTCTTCCGGGGCCGGCGGCCAGCATGTCAACACGACCGATTCGGCGGTGCGGATCACCCATCTCCCCACCGGCATCGTTGTGGCCTGTCAGGAGGAGAGGAGCCAGATCAAAAACCGCTCCAAGGCGATGAAGGTTCTCAAGTCCCGGATCCTCGACGGCATGGAGAGAGAACAAGCCGCAAAGATGGCCGCCGACCGGAAACAGCAGGTGGGTAGTGGAGACCGGAGCGAACGGATCAGGACCTACAACTTTCCCCAGGGACGGTTGACCGACCATCGCATCGGCCTGACCCTCTATCGGCTCGATTCCATAATGGCCGGAGATATGGGCGAGATTGCCGATGCACTCAGAGCACACTACCAGATGGAGGCGCTGAAGCAGCAGGCAGCCTGACATTGGAATTTAAATGGCTACAGAAATATGGACGGTTCTGAAGATCCTCGCCTGGACAAGGGAATTCCTTGCGGGTAAGGGGATTGAGAACGCCCGGCTCGAGTCGGAATGGCTCCTCTCTACAGCCCTTGGCCTTGACAGGGTCGGCCTGTATGTTAATTTCGACCGGCCTTTGAACGATGCGGAACTTGCGGCATACCGCGCGATGGTGGTGCGGAGGGCCAGGCGCGAACCACTCCAGCATATCCTCGGCACCCAGGAGTTCATGGGGCTTGAGTTCGAGGTCACTTCAGCGGCGCTGATCCCGCGCCATGATACCGAAACCCTTGTGGTAGAGGCGGTAAAGCGGGGCCAGGGCGCAGGGATGATACTCGATATCGGCGTGGGGAGCGGCTGTATTGCGGTAGCGCTGGCGAAAAAGCTTCCCGGCGCGACTATCTGCGGTGTAGAACAGTCAGCAGCTGCACTGGAACTGGCTGAACGTAACGCAAGAAAACACGATGTCAGCATCAACCTGCTGATCGGTTCTTTGTTCGAGCCATTCAGCGGGGTACTGTTCGATATGATCGTCTCCAATCCTCCATATATCCCGACCGGAGATATCTACTCACTTCAGCCGGAAGTGCGGGACTATGAGCCGAGGGAAGCCCTGGCCGGCGGTATGGACGGACTCGATTTCTACCGCACCATCATTCCGCTTGCCCCTGACCATCTGAACCCCGGCGGCTGGCTGCTGTTCGAAGTGGGAATTGGCCAGGCGGAAAGGGTCCTCGATCTTTTCACGGCAACCGGCCGATTCTCCGGGCTCTTCACTGCAAAGGACCCGGCCGGTATTGAACGTGTGGTGGGCGGACGAATGATGACGGGATGAACCTTGCTCTTGCGCGCCATAGCGGCTTCAGCGCACAGGGGTGTGATCGCCCGGCATAAGGGCAGACATAGGCTTTGTCCTGCCAATTCATTTTCGAGGTCGTACTTTGGATAAACTGATAATAAAAGGTGGGAAGAGGCTTACCGGTGAAGTGACGGTAAGCGGCTCGAAAAACGCCGCGCTTCCCATCTTCATCTCCACCATACTTGCCCCGGGTCTGCACGAACTAAGCAATGTGCCGTTTCTCCGCGATATAAACACCACCATAAAGGTGCTGGAGACACTTGGCGCACGGGTTAAGGGCAACGGCAACATCGTCAGGATAGATACCGCGAACGTCGACAAGCATGAGGCCACCTATGAACTGGTCAAGACCATGCGCGCTTCGGTGCTGGTTCTTGGACCGCTTCTGGCAAGGTTTGGAAAGGCGCGCGTCTCTCTTCCCGGCGGATGCGCCATAGGCGCGCGCCCCATCGACCTCCATCTGAAGGGGCTGGCGGCCCTTGGGGCGGACATAAACCTGACCCATGGATATGTGGAGGCGAAGGCCAAGCGCCTGAAGGGGGCGCGGATCAATTTCGACATCTCCACGGTCGGTGGGACGGAGCACCTTCTCATGGCCGCGGTCACCGCAAAAGGGGAGACGATCCTGGAGAACGCCGCCCGTGAGCCGGAGATCGTCGATCTCGCCGATGTACTTACCAAAATGGGAGCCCGGATAGAAGGCGCGGGAACCGATACCATCCACATCAACGGTGTGAAGGAGCTTGTTCCTGTCAGCCATTCGGTTATGCCCGACCGTATCGAGGCGGGGACCTTCATGGTGGCTTCGGCCATAACCGGCGGCGACGTGAGAATCCTCAACATGAAGCCGGAGCACCTGGATGCACTCGTTTTC
>JBGQDJ010000275.1:0-4547 GCA_041495805.1 Geobacteraceae bacterium | reverse complement strand
ATGCAAGTAATTCAGCCAATTGTCGATATTACTAATAGGTCTTTATTACTTCCAATTTATCAGCGATAGAGAGGTAAGCATGGAACAGCGAAAGATGCTTGGTGAGATATTTATCGAGCAAAATCTGTTGTCCGCGACAACAGTTAACAGGGTTGTTGAATTATCCAAGGCTCTGAACAAAAGATTCGGGACGGTTCTGGAGGAAATGGGGCTGATAACGGGAGATGAACTGGCCTTTGCCCTGGCAAAACAATACAACTGCAAGATGATTTCAAATTTTGCCAAAGGTTCTTTTTCTGCCGACCTGCTAAGCATTATCCCGGCTGAAGTCGCTCTTCAAAACCTTCTCTTCCCGCTAAAGCGCGAAGGGAATAAGCTGGCCCTGGCCATGTACGATCCGACAAATTCTAAACTGGTAAGCAACATAGCCGCAAATAACAACCTGTCTATATTGCCTTTTGTCGCCACAAGCAAAGAAATTAACCTGGCCATCTGCAGGAATTACTTTGGGAAGGACGTTGTGGAACCACTGAGAAAAACCGTTCTCGTTGTTGATGACAGCAAGGTCATAGTGGAGATGCTGAAGAACATACTGTCAAAAGATTATCTGGTTTATACGGCTGAAGACGGCATAGAAGGTTATAAGGAAGCGCTGAGCAAGAAACCGCACGTGATTCTGCTAGACAAGGAGATGCCGAAACTTGATGGTTATGGGTTGATAAGTTCATTGAAGAATCTGCCTGAGACCAAAGGTATCCCAACCATTCTGATAACAGGCACCATTGGAGTCGAAGAGGAACTTACAGCCTTTGAAAAGGGGTTTTTTGACGTACTCTATAAACCTGTTCAACCACATATAGTTCTTGCCAGGGTAAAACGCGCATTTGATTTCTTTGAAAGGAAACATTACCTTTTCCTGGCCGGATAAAAATCCGGACAGAATTGAAAATATCAGGTGCGGCCCGGGAAATCCTCTGGTCCGGCCATGCAGGTTTGCTGCTTTTATACTTTTGCCTTGGGAGGTGTTATGGCCATCAATAAAAGAAGAATCATTCTCTGGGCAGTCGGCGTTCTCCTTGCGCTTGTCGGCTGCTTCGCGGGATATACCTGGATAGCCCTGCACTGGAGCTATTCCAGGGGTGAACGTGTCGGTTACGTGATAAAGCTTTCTGAGAAAGGGTGGATGGTTCCCACGTACGAAGGTGAGCTTGCCATTCTGCCTGTTCCGGGATCAGTGCCTGAAAAATTCTTTTTCAGCGTACCGGACAAGGATGTGGCGGACCGGATAAACAAGTTTTCAGGCAAGCGTGTAGCCCTTGTATACCAGCAGCATAGAGGCGTTCCTACTAATTTTTTCGGAGAGACTGAATATTTCGTGATAGATGTAAGGGGAGCGGAATAGACCTTCCATAGCTTATACATAAATGCTGCAGGAAAAATGGCTGGGGTTCGAAATCAGGGGATAAAGTGAATATCATCCGTCGCGGCGTTTACGATAAAGGCCTTTTCGTTATTACAGGCCGGGTCGGAGGGAAAGAAAATGAAACCGGTCCTGTTCGCTGAGTAACCCTGAGTATAACCGACCATTGTCTCTCCATCCTTGAATCGGATCCTTATCCTTTTGCCAAGGCCGACCCTCACAATATTCAATTTCTCATCGTATGCAGGATCTCCATCATAACTCTTTACGAAAAAAACCGCCTTCAGATCCCGAACGCTTATTTCATGGACCTTGCCATCGTCCTTGTCATTCAGATGAAAAACATCTTTGTTGGGGGAAAAATCCGCCGTTGTTCCCTTTCTTAACTTCCCGTTTGCAAAACGAATTACTATTTTGTTTATCATGACTCAGTGCCTTCTTTCGCCAGACAAATTGCCCTCCATCCTCTATATTTTAATATATCGGAAATAATCTGTATAAACCTTAACATATTTGTCAATTATTTCATTATATCAGATAGCACCCCTAATGTTTCATCCATATTTACCGATAAGTGGAATAACGACAAATAATGCAGTCGAACACCCCTGCATGGGGTAAAGCCCTTCATTGAGAAATAGCGCTTAATGCCGGATTGAAATAATAAAACTGACAAGTGGCGGGATATCGTGTCCGCCTGTAACACTTCATTGATTAAATGCGACCTGGTAAAAGGAGGAAGCGACTTTGGCCGGAGTAACTTTTGAACAGATTGTTGCTGTTTTGATGAAAGCGACAAAAGAAACCTTCCTGAACTATATGGGCATCGAACTCATGACCGGCGAAGTCGAAAAACGCGTTACACCCGTGGATTCGGATATCACCGGTATTGTCGGCGTTGCTGGGGACCGGGTGGGGTATATACTGGTTACCACCAACAGTCAGACCGCCCGCTCCATAGCCAGGGAACTCCTGATGGAGGAAGAGGCCGACGACGAATGTATCCGTGACGCTGTGGGCGAATTAGCAAACAACATCGCAGGTTGCCTGAAAAGCGAGTATCAGGAAGAGTATGGCGGTGTCGCCCTGGGGCTTCCCCTGGTGGTTTCCGGCCGACTCAGGATGATTGACGACAACCAGGCGGGTGATGCGAGCATCAACATCCAGTGCAAGGGGGTCACGATCCCGTTTTCTACATCCGACGGTAATATCTCCTTGAAAGTCATGATTTACATGTGACGTTAGATGAGAGGTCCATCTTCATACGCAGGCATCGTTTAAATGGTTCCTTGCTGCCGCATAAATGCTTTCCACAGAAACCGCGGCGAGGCATTTCCTCTCCCGGCACTTCCGTGATTTTTCATCTCCGCACGGCACACACTCCATTCCGCTCTGAACCACCCGCACATTTCCCCCCAAAGGTTTCCAAAGCACAGGATCGGAAGGACCAAAGAATACCAATGATCTTATGCCTAAAGATGCTGCAAGGTGTGAAATTCCGGAATCGTTGCCGATATACAGATCGCTCATGGAGAGGAGCGCCGAAACCAGGGCCAGTTCTGCGTTGCGGATATGCGCGGATCGGCCGGGATTATTGACAATATATGCTTGAAGGACGTCAGAAATCGATTCTTCTTCCGCCGGACCGGAAAAGAGGAGAATAAACGGGTCACGCCAATGCCTGAGCTTCGCAAGAAGCTCGCAATAGCTGCCCGTAGGCCAGCATTTCCTGGCGCCGCCGCTTCCTGGATGTACCGATATAAGCGGGCGCGAAAAGTCGTGGCCGACGCTGCAGAGGTATTTTCTGGCCTGCTCCATGCGTTCGGATGGGAGAGATAATCGAGGAGGGTCCACCAGGTCGGCATAATCCGTAAACTGGCGGGATCGGAACTCGGCTACATGCTTCTGCACCCCTTGCGCGGGGATGGTTAGGACGATCCGAGTGTCGGAAACAACCGACGCAATGCTTCTCACCAGTGCGGAATCCATGCGGGTCGTAAAGACCACGGCGCAGTCGAAACCGGAGAGAAAATCACGCAGTCCCGACATCACCGCGTCCCCATAGAGCGAAACGTATCGGACGCTTCCGGCAGAGGAGGCTTCATCGATCATTCCCGCTTCCAGGAGCAGCTCTACCGCTTCAATCCCCCCTGCCAGATGGACAAAACCGGTTTTCTTCCTAAGAAGCGTGATGACCGGCAGAGAGAGGAGAAGATCGCCAAGGGCGCCGTCATGGTGTATAAAGGTCTTTCGCATCATGAAAAGTCACCAGGGATGGCATCAGGTCTACTGCCCGCGCTCATACCGCAGATGGACTTTTTACGGATCAGTCATTCGTACCTGATGTCCACTACCTCATACTCCCTCACCCCCGCCGGCACCTTTACCCGGACGCTGTCGTCAAGTTTGTGGCCGATCAACGCCTTCCCCACCGGCGAGGAGCAGGAAATCTTGCCCAGTTTGATATCGCATTCTTCCTCTCCGACGATCTTATAGGTTATCTCCTCGTCTGCCAATGTGTCGTATATGGTGACCGTGGCACCGAACACCACCTTATCGGGCTTCAGTTTGGAAAGGTCGACCACATAGGCCCTGGCAAGCTTATCGCCTAGCTCCTTGATGCGCCCCTCGATGAAGCCTTGGCGATGCTTGGCCGCATCATATTCGGCGTTTTCCGAAAGATCGCCATGTGCCCTGGCTTCCGCGATATCCTGTATTACCTTTGGCCGCTCTTCCCGTATCAGGCGCTTCAATTCATCCTGGAGAGCATCGTAGCTTTCTCTTGTCAATGGTACGGATTGAGACATCTCTCTCCACGCTCCTTTTTTCGTCCAAAAAATTGCAGGAGCGCTCTTTTCGGACGCTCCTGCCACAACCACTACCTATATTCGCTTCTCACCCCAGGTATTCCTGAAGCGACTTCACTCCCAGCTGTTCTCCCGCTATGGCGATAATGCCGTCAACCGCCGCCCTGGCCCCCGCGACGGTGGTATAGTATGCAACATTGTGCACCAAAGTATTTCTACGGATGGAAAAGGAGTCCGCAACAGCCTGAGCCCCCTGGGTAGTGTTGATCACCATGCAGATCTCATTGTTCTTGATGGAATCCACAATATGGGGACGACCT
>JBGQDJ010000274.1:0-4553 GCA_041495805.1 Geobacteraceae bacterium | reverse complement strand
GGTATTGCCGACCTCTTCCTGGTCCATAACCGGGAGATCCACACACGCTCTGACGACTCGGTTATCAGGGTCTTCCAGGGGAGCCCGCTATTTCTGCGCCGCTCCCGCGGGTATGTGCCGCGCTCGGTCAAATTGCCGGCTAAGCAGCGGAGCGTACTGGCCGTGGGCGCTGAATTGAAGGCTGTGGTTTGTCTCACCCGGGAAGACCGCGCCTTCATGAGCCAGCATATCGGCGACCTGAAAAATGCCGCCACGCTTGCCTCCCTGGAGGAAACCGTGGCCCACCTGGAGCGTATTCTGGAGATCAGGCCGGAGGCGGTGGCGCACGACCTGCACCCCGATTATCTCTCCTCTGTTTATGCCGCCGGACTAAAAGACGTACCGCTGGTCCCCGTGCAGCACCATCACGCCCACATGGCCTCCTGCATGGCGGAAAACGGCCTGGAAGGTGAGACGATAGGCGTGATCTTTGACGGCGTCGGCTATGGTCTCGACGGAACCATATGGGGCGGTGAATTCCTTCTGGGTGATTATCGGACTATGCGCAGGGTCGGCCATCTGCGCACCGTGGCGATGCCTGGAGGAGATGCCGCGGTTAAAGAACCGCTCCGCATGGTAATCTCATATCTCCATGACTTATATGGGAGCGCCCTCTATGAAGCGCCTGTTCCCTGCCTTGCAGAGGTAAATGACAGAGACAGGCAGATCTTCCTGAAGATGCTGGAGCGGGGGATCAATTCTCCTCTGACATCCAGTTGTGGCCGGCTTTTCGATGCCGTGGCGGCAATTATAGGTGTCCGGAGCAGGGTTTCCTACGAAGGGCAGGCGGCCATAGAACTGGAGGCCCTGGCAGAAGAGGCCGATACGAACACGGTTTATCCATACAGCATTGTTTCGACAGCCGACAACCTGGTGCTTGATATGCGCCCCATGCTTCACGGGGTGGTGGCCGACATCCCTGTTGAATCGCGATCCATAATTGCCAGACGCTTCCACAACACCGTTGCCATGGCAACAACGGATGCCTGCGGTAAGGTCCGCGACGCCAGCGGCGTCAATCGGGTGGTGCTTTCCGGCGGTTCTTTTCAGAACAAACTGCTGACCGAAGGGATTTACAGCGGGCTTGCCGGGGAAGGTTTCGAAGTTTTCACCCACCGTCTCGTCCCCCCCAATGACGGGGGACTCGCACTTGGGCAGGCGGTGATTGCGGGATGTAGGAAAATCTAAAAACAGTTGATCAGCGAACAGTTGAACAGTATACAGTGGTTTTCACTGTTTAACTGTCTCACTGACTGACTGTACGCTGACAAAAAAAGGAGTAGATATGTGTCTTGGCATACCCATGAAGATAATAAGTATTGACGGTACCGACGTTGTGGCCGAGGTGGACGGGGTAAAGCGCAGCGCCAGCCTCATGATCCTGGATGAAGTGGTCGGGTTGGGAGACTATGTCGTCGTCCATGCGGGCTTCGCCATATCCAAACTGGATGAGGCGGATGCACTGGAGACGCTGGAACTGATGAGGGAAGCATTTCCCGTTGAAAATTACTCATAAACCGAGAGGCCCCATTGAACTATATGGATGAATTCCGCGACCGCAGCATCGTACTCGGCCTTGCGGAGCGGATAAAAGAACTTGCCGCGGGACGGCCCGAGCCGATGACCTTCATGGAGGTCTGCGGTACCCATACCATGGCCATATACCAGTACGGCCTGAGAAGTCTCCTCCCGGACGGAGTGCGGCTGATCTCCGGTCCAGGATGTCCGGTCTGCGTAACCCCCAACGGTTACATCGACAGGGCCATCGCCCTGAGCCGCCTTCCCGACACGATCATCACCACCTTCGGCGACATGGTACGGGTCCCCGGCTCCACATCATCGCTCATGGAGGAGCGGGCCCGCGGGGCGGATGTCAGGATAGTCTATTCACCTCTGGACGCCGTATCGATAGCGGAAAAGAACGCCGGGAAGAGGGTGGTCTTTCTAGGCGTCGGCTTCGAGACAACCGCCCCGGCCATCGCCGGGAGCATACTCACGGCCGCCTCAAAGGGGCTTGTCAATTACTTCGTGCTGGCGGCCCACAAGACCATACCGTTGCCGATGGAGATACTATCCAGCGACCCGGAACTCTCCATCGACGGCTATATCTGCCCTGCCCACGTGAGCGCCATCATCGGCGCCGAGGCATACATGCCGCTTGCTGAAAAGCTGGGGGTTCCCTGTGTGGTGACCGGTTTCGAGCCGGTCGATGTCATGCAGGGTGTGGAGATGCTGGTCCGCCAGGTCGTTGAGAAAAGGAGCAGCGTGGAGATCCAGTACGGCCGGGTGGTGAAATGGGAGGGTAACAGGAAGGCCCAGGCGATCCTTGCCGAGGTCTTTTCTGTTTGCGACTCGGAATGGCGCGGAATCGGCGTCATTCCGGGCAGCGGTCTGGAGATTGCAGAAAAGTTCGCTGCGTTCGACGCGGAGAAAACCATCCCTGTAACTGTAGAAGAGCCGCGGGAGCACCAGGGATGTCTCTGCGGCGACATCCTCAAAGGGAAGAGATCCCCTTTCGACTGTCCGCTCTTTGCCACCGTCTGCATGCCGGAATCG
Source organism: Geobacteraceae bacterium (assembly GCA_041495805.1). Taxonomy (GTDB): domain Bacteria; phylum Desulfobacterota; class Desulfuromonadia; order Geobacterales; family Geobacteraceae; genus JBGQDJ01. The sequence goes on along the minus strand of JBGQDJ010000274.1, from coordinate 1,958 downwards.
CCGGTGGGGGCATGCATGGTGTCGTCGGAAGGGACCTGCGCCGCAGCCTACAAATACGGCAGATAAAAGCGGTGGCTAGTTGCTGGTGGTTAGTCGCTGGTCGAAAGCCTTTAGTTACCAGCTACCAGCTACCAGCTACCAGCTACCAGCAACTATTAATTCAAGGAGCAACAAATTGGACAAAGACCTCATCCTCCTGGGCCATGGCAGCGGCGGACGCCTTTCCCACCAACTCCTTTCGGAACTGATCATCCCCACCCTCTCCGGCATACCCAGCGAGGGTCAGAACGATGCGGCGATAGTGACCCATAACGGCCAGCGTTTCGCATTCACCACCGATTCCTATGTGGTCGATCCGATCTTTTTCCCTGGCGGGAATATCGGCAGCCTTGCAGTGAACGGCACGGTCAACGATCTTGCCATGATGGGGGCGAAACCCCTCTGCATGAGCGTCGGCCTTATTCTCGAGGAGGGGTTCTCCAGGCACGAACTGGCAGAGATCGTCACCTCAATGCGCTGTGCGGCGGACGCTGCGGGGGTCGCCATAGTCACCGGCGACACCAAGGTGGTCCCGAGGGGAAAGGCCGACAGGATATTCATCAACACCTCCGGGGTCGGCGTCCTCGATCATGAACTGGTAATCGCCGGTAACGGCGCCCGGCCGGGTGATGTGGTGATCATTAACGGCACCATCGGTGATCACGGGATTGCGGTGATGGCCAAGCGGGAAGGGCTCGACCTGGAAAGCGACTTAAAGAGCGACTGCGCTCCCTTGAACGGACTGGTGGAGGAGATTCTCAAGGAGGGTGATGCGGTGCATGTGCTGCGCGACCCGACCCGCGGCGGAGTGGCCACCACATTGAAAGAGATCGCAATCCAGTCGAAGGTCGGCATTACATTGCGGGAGACCGCACTTCCATTCAACGATGCTGTAAGGGGGGTATGCGCCATCCTCGGTCTCGACCCGCTCTATGTGGCCAATGAAGGGAAGCTCCTGGCTATAGTCGCTCCCGAAAAAGCGGCGGCAGTCCTGGAGAGGATGCGGACCCACCGCTTCGGAGGTGATGCGGCCGTAATCGGCGAGGTGACAGCCGAAACAGCGGGCAGGGTGCAGATGGAGACGGTCGTCGGCGGGATGAGGGCGGTGGAGATGCTGGCGGGAGAGCAGCTGCCGAGGATCTGTTGAACCCCAAGCCGGACAACCCACAACCGAATCTTTGCTCGCGCGGAGACGCAAAGACGCAGAGGAAAGCTTTAATTCGAATCCCGGAGGGTAAGTTTCCCCGCGGCTTGCCGCAGGGGAGTTTATTCGCTCAATAACTTCCTAATAGTCTTCAGCCTTCAGTCTATCGACCTGCGTTTCCCTACAGGAATTCCCATGAACCTCCTCCATAACCTGAACCCTCCCCAGCGGGAGGCGGTCCTCCATGACGAGGGGCCGCTCCTGATCCTGGCGGGAGCCGGATCCGGAAAGACCAGGGTGATCGTCCACCGCATTGCCCGGTTGATCCGGGAGAAGGGTGTCCACCCCCGCCAGATCCTAGCTGTCACCTTTACCAACAAGGCCGCCGGGGAGATGCGGGAGCGCGTGGAAAAACTTCTGGGGGGAGGGGAGACGCCGCTGATCTCCACCTTCCATTCCACATGCGCCCGAATTCTGCGGCGGGAGATACTCCAGCTGGGGTATGACGGAAACTTCGCCATATATGACGACAGGGATTCGGAGAAACTCCTTAAGGAGATTGTTGCCGAACTGAATCTGGATGAAAAGCGCTTCCCAGCCAAGATGTTCGCATCCGCCATCGACGACTTCAAGAACGCAGGACGGCTCCCGACGGATGTCCAGTCGAACGACTTTTTCATGGAGAAGGTAGCCAGGGTCTATTCCGCGTACCAGGAGCGTCTGAAAAAGTGCAACGCCCTTGATTTCGGCGACCTGCTGCTGCTCACGGTGAAGC
>JBGQDJ010000273.1:0-4571 GCA_041495805.1 Geobacteraceae bacterium | reverse complement strand
GCGGCTGACTTCACGCGCCAGGTCGTGCCTGATCATAAAATCCGCCGCATAACCGAACTGCGAGCACTTTTCCAGGGGGACGGCACATGTTTCCTCGCCCAGGTGTTGTTTCTCGTGGCGGCAACTGCAGAGGCCGATGGAGAATCGGTCAGTTCCCGCGAGCAGGTTCGAGACCTTTTCATAATCGAGGACCTCGTAGCCTTCTATCGGTTTCAGAACCTCTTCATGAGGAAGTGCCCTGATGAAAGTGACCTGCTTGCCATCCCAGTAGTTCGCCTCGCGGAACGCGCCGTCGACGTTCATATATTCATGGAGAAGCTTGGCCCATTCCTTGGTATTTGCGTCAGGTCCCATGCGCATCATGGTGAATTCAAAAATCCCGACAATCATTGGGGACGGCATATAACGATACTCTTCATTAACCCAGATATCGACAACCAGACCTTTAAAAGTCAATTGATCAATAATCCGACGTAATTCAGTTCTGTCGTAATTAGTGGCTCTAATCAGTTCTTCAAAAGTTGATAGCCCATAAGGCATCTTGATTACAACATCCGCTTCCTCAACAGAGTAGAGTTCCTTCAAAAGAGCATGCAGCTTGCTGTCCCACGGCGCTCTGGTCTCCAATCCGTCGATCTTCTTGCCCAGTTGCCTGAAAATGTCCTTGCCGACCAGGTGTCCCATTTGCTACCTCCTCTTTGTTTAAATTACCTCACCTTGACGATGACCTTGCCTTTTGCACCTCCTTTTTCGACGTAAGCCAAAGCCTCATTGGTCGATTCGAATGGAAAGACCCGATCCACAACTGGGCGTATGATCCCAGAATCGATGAGAGAACCGATCTCGCGCAATTGGTCTCCGCTCGGTCTCATAAAGAGAAATGAATAGCTTACGTGATGACGTTTTGCACTTTTCCTGGTTCGATAACGATCGATAATGAATGCCTTCATCGTATTTTCTTTCTCCAATTTCTTGTTAAATCAGTTTGCCTCGCGGGCAGTGGCTCAGATGTCAGTCAGCGTCGAGGAAACGAACGGCCGCTTCAGCAAACTCCTCCGGAAACTGAAAATGCGAGCCATGCCCAGAATCCGGGAAGAGCATGAGTCGGGCGTCAGGAAGCTTCTGCTGAAGGATGAACGAATTCACCGTAGGGACCATGATGTCGTCATGACCGTTCACCACAAGGGTCCGGTGCGAGATCTTCTTCAGATCGCTGTAGCGCTCGCCGGTCACTTGCCCCCATGCCTTCAGCGCGGCCAGTTGGACGATGGCGACCTGCGGCGATGCGAGAGGTTCCCGATCCACCTGCCGTGCGGCGATGCGAGCAAGCCATGCCTTGCCTGCGGCCTGGCTTGTGGCAGTCGGTGAGAAGAACAGCTCCAGCATACGTTCGGCCGCCGTGCTGTTCGGCCGGCCTATGATCTCCTGGACTTGCGGCGAGAACGCAGCCATGCCTTCGCCACCCGACGGGCCGGTGCCTGCGAGAATAAGTCGCCTGACAAGCTCGGGTGCATCCAGAGCGATCTGCTGAGCGACCATGCCTCCGATCGAGAAGCCAAAGAGATCCACCTGCCCGGCGCCGAGCGCACGGATGAAGGCGATTATGTCGCGCGCCATGCCGGGCATCGAGTCCGGTGTCTCGCCACTTGAGCGGCCTACGCCTCTGTAGTCCACAAGCACCACGGGACGGTCCTGAGCGAGCCGGTTGGTGTGGATGGGATCCCAGTTGTCCATCGTGCCGGTGAAGTGCTGGAGGCAGACCAGGGGCGGCGCACCCTCCTTCCCAAACCGGCGATAGGCGAGACGGACGTCGCCGACCTCGCAAAATTGCGTTGGGGCGGATTCATGCAGATTGATTTGTGACATGGTGGAATCTCCTTTCAATGGGTCGATTAGCCAGGCGTCATCTATGGTGACATCATGGTTGCGAACCGTGTCAAATAGACTGGTCTAGGCGATTGGAGTTTAAAAAAACCGGGACTTATTCCGCTCCTCCTCTCTGGGTTAAAAACCTGTTGAAATACAGATACATAAAAGTCTTCAAAGGTTCTGGGGATTTATTAACCTTGGCTAGAAGCAGAGCGCCCTCAAAAGATGCGATTAAATTTTCTGCGAGCATTTCGGGCTTCAGATCTGCCGGGATGGTTTTTTCCGCCTGTGCTTGAAGAAGTAACCTGGACAAAATCTTGCTCCAACCTTGCAGAGAGTGCTCAAGACGTTGCCGGACCTTCTCAAATTGATCAGACATTTCCAGACTCAGGTTGCCAATCAGGCACCCCTTGGCGCAATCATTACCTTCAAATCTCGCAATTAACATTTCGAAGCTTTTTTTGACGCGTTCCAGCGGTGGTAAAGATTCATCATTGAAAATAGGGTGGAAAGCTTCACCGATTCCTGCGACATATCTGTCGATTATTGCCAAGCCGAATTCTTCTTTGCTGGAGAAGAAATTATAAAATGAACCCTTCGGCACGTTTGCCTGTTTAAGGATGGCCTCGACACCGGTAGCATTGAATCCTTTACTTAAAACAATGTCCAACCCAGCCTGGACTATGTCGTCTTTGTTGTGAATTCTTTTCATGGTTTATACATTAGACCAGTCGGTCCAATATGTCAAGGGCTTTTTTGCTTTAACGCCTTTTTGGATAAATTACGAATTCAAATCGTAATCCGGGATGACTGCACCATTGACGAGAGAGATGCCCGACTCCGATGAAGGGTCATAATACAATGATGGTCACCACTATTATGGTCACCACCGGCTTTTTTCTTAAAGGCGCAATAACGCCTTCTTTCCTTTGGATGACCTATGTTCACGGTTATATAGGCATCACACCGATCTTGTAACTTGCCGTAAACATTGTCTTGCCTACATATAGAAATTATGTAATACCCCCTCCAAATACCCCCATAAATTCGGCTCTTCTTTTTCCATTGTTGGCCGGCATTGTAGTTTGACTCAACATCGGCAGCGAACGCGACTCACCTATATCTTAAACATTTTATCCAGCATCGTATAGATGCCGCAATATTCACATTTCATCAAAAACCTTCTTTCGTTAAAGATAAGTTTCGGTTATCCCGATAAGAATGATACCTGCTGGCGGATTTCAAATTGATATCAATTTGATGAATGGTTTGATGTCTTCTTTGGTCAAGAAATGGGGGGATATAATGGCTGTGGTATGCGATATATACAAATCTTGCGTTATATTTAACAGCGAAGTGAATGGAATGAAGACTACTGTTCAAATCATGAAATCAAAGTATTGCAACGATAATTTCTCCAGATGCCTATGCTATAAACACAGTCAAGATCGTATGATTGTATCAGGGATGCCATGTTTTCCTGCAACTTATGACACATGCTTGGATGCAAGTCTAACCACGTTTCATAAAAGCTCTTGAGCTGTAAATGACATGTAGGTTTCCCCAACCAAACCCGCTCATTTTTTACGACATCAATTGATATGTATTGAAGTTGATACATATTAGTTGTAATGTGTTAATCCAATGCAACAGACAGCCTGTTCGACATATTTCGCTGCCCCGGAGCGGGCCGATGCTGATGATGTGGCCAGGATTAATACGGTATTGACCTCGGACGAGGGGTTATGCACCATTATTGACGCCATGCCCGGGTTCGTCATGATCGTCGGTCAAACCCGTCAGGTCCTGCTGGCCAATCGGGCGATGGCTGAGTTTGCGCACTCACAGGAATGCGAAGATTGCATCGGCTTACGGCCCGGCGAAATCCTTGCCTGTCGGCACGCTCTGGAAGCCGAGCATGGCTGCGGTACAGGTGAAGCGTGCAGAAGCTGCGGAGCGGTGGAAACGATCCTTTCCGCCCTCTCAGGCAACCACGCCAGCCATGAATGCAGAATAATGCGCCAAACCCCGCGGGGTTTCGAGGCACTTGACCTGAAGGTTTGGGGAACGCCATTCCGGTGGCAGGGAATGGAGCTTGCAATAGTGGTGGCGGTTGACATAAGTCATGAGAAAAGAAGAAAGGTACTGGAACGGCTCTTCTTTCATGACATTCTCAACACTGCCGGCGCAATAGACGGGCTTGCCCGGGTCCTTCTCGAAGATCTCATGCCAATTGATGAGGCGAAGGAAACCCTTTTCATGATCGCACAGAAACTCGTCGGCGAAATCCGCAGTCAGCGTGAGCTTCTCGCCGCTGAGAACGATGAACTTTCGGTTCGTCCCGCTCCGGTCAACTCGCGGCTGATGCTGGAATCGGTGATAAGCTGCTATGTGAATACATTGCCCGGTCGTTCACGAAGTATCGTAATCTCCCCGGATTCAACATCAACAATCTTTTACAGTGACGAACAAATATTGAGCCGGGTACTCGGCAATCTCCTCAAGAATGCCCTGGAGGCCACGCCAGAAGATGGAACGGTGACCCTCGGCTGCTCCACAGATGGGAAGTACATACAGTTCCGGTGCAATAATCATGGGTTGATCCCGAGGGAGACACAGTTGCAGATATTCCATCGCTCATTCTCAACAAAGGGTGAAGGACGGGGGATCGGCCTGTACAGCGTTAAGCTCATGACCGAGCG
>JBGQDJ010000272.1:0-4620 GCA_041495805.1 Geobacteraceae bacterium | reverse complement strand
CCTGGTCTTCGACGAAGTGGACAGCGGTATCGGCGGCGCCACATCGGCCCTTGTGGGTGAAAAACTGAAACGGGTGGCCAATCGCCAGCAGATTCTATGCATCACCCATCTCCCCCAGGTGGCGGCCTTTGCCGACCATCACATGAGTGTGGAAAAGCTTGTTGACGGTGGGAGGACCCGGATCAGCGTCTCCAGCCTGGACCCCGAGGATCGGGTCAGGGAGATGGCGCGCATGCTCGGTGGAGTGAAGATCACCGAAAAGACCCTCGATCATGCGCGGGAGATGATCGAGCACTCCCACAACTAGATTTACTCTTGCAATGCGCCCCTCTATTCTTTCGTTTTCGCAGGCATCAACCAGCAGATGATGTTGCGGTAATACCACTGGATCAGTTGGTATTCCCTGGTCGGCATGCGCCTGCCGCTCACTGGGTCGGGAACGTAAAACCCGAAGGACCTCTGGTCATCCGGGGAGACCCCAGGCACCTGGCTCAGGTAACAGTCCCCGGTAAGATTGATATTGACGAAGTGATGGAAGGTGGAATCAACCACTACCCTCCCCTTGCCTACCCTGTGCCCGTCCCAGGCGCCGATCAGGCCGAATGTCCGACTCTCTGTAAGTTCGTCCGTTGGAGTATGAATATCGCTGTTGAACGCCGGGCTCGGGTGTCCACCCAGCACGTTTCCAGTGGCTATGACTTCAGGGGTCAGGGGCTCACCGGTTGAAGTGGAGAGCGGGTATTCCGGGAATGATCGGTCGCCAATCGTGAAAGTGCGCCCGGCGAGATTGTCAGGCACCTCGCAGAGACCCTCATGCATATGGTCGGGAAGCCAGATGATCGGCCCATCGGGCGAGCAGAGGAGTGGATGGGGAAATCTCCCGGCTACGCTGCAATCTCCTTTACAGTCGTGACCCTCTCCAAACCATACGGGTTCGATCGGCTGCGGGATATCATCCGACTGATTTTCAAACATAAATTTTCCGTCCCGGTCGGGCTGGAGGGTGTCGTTCCGGTCAGGTCCCAGGGCAGATGGCGCGACAGGCTCGCCGTTGGATTCGGGGCCATCATAATACCAGCGGCGCATGCTCCGCACCCTTGGGATGAATTGGCAGAGCGCGCTGCCGTAATTCTCGTGGTCCCCGGTGGCAAAGAAACCGCCGCCGTTTTCCATGTAAAGGGCGACAGCTTCACTCTCCCTCCGTAGCTCCTCGTGCGTCTCATCCTCGGACATGTCGGGAGAGATGGCGAAGAAGAGGACCATGTCGTAATCGGAAAGCTGCCGGGACTCTCCATTTACAACGAATCCCTTATCGAAACGGAATCCCACCACATCCGCGTTGCGGCTCTGCTTCAACCTCTCCTCGCCTGAGGCAGGATGGGGGGTGGTGCGATGGGCCCTGGTGATTTCCAGATCGAATCCATCCCACTCGGTTTCCTGCAAGACCTTTATGAACTCGCCAAGCTGAAACCTGGCGCCCAGAATATCATTGGTATTGTCAGGAGAGGGCTGTTCATTCCAGCGGATAAACCCGCCGTTTATGGCCCCTTCCCAATCGTTGGTGACTACCAGAACCCTCACAACCTTCCGTGCCATGCCTTCCTCCCTTCATTCCATGTATGTATCTGCGATACGATTGCCCCCTGCGTCGAACAAGTTTACGGCAGGGGAGATGTTTTTGCATTCGAAAGGATAACACAGAAAATTAACTGCTGCAAATGATAGCGCCGGATTAATTTTCTTGCTATTCATTTTCGTTAAAGAGGCATCTTTTTCTTCATCTGGAAAAACCGTTTGTTAGGGGATGTGAATGGTGTTATCATTTATGAAATTGACAATTCATCGAGAGGTTCATCCATGCTGCGCAAGGCCCGGATAACAGACATCAAGGATATATGGAAGCTCCTCACCCATTTCGCCGGCCGCGGCGACATGCTCTCCCGCTCCCTCTCCGAGCTGTACGAGTCCGTCCGTGACTTCTACATCAGCGAAGAAGACGGAACGCTCATCGGCGCGGCCGCCCTGCACATAGTCTGGGAGGACCTGGCCGAAATCCGCTCGGTGGCAGTGGCCGACGACGCGGAGCGGAAAGGGGTCGGCACTCTTCTCGTCAATGCCTGTCTCGACGAAGCAAAGGCGCTGGGCCTGAAACGCATCTTCTGCCTTACCTACAAGCCCGACTTCTTCGCCAGGTTCGGTTTCCGTATCGCCGACAAGGCGGAGCTCCCACACAAAGTCTGGGGGGACTGCATAAAGTGCGTGAAGTTCCCGGACTGTGATGAAAATGCAATGATCCTTGATCTTGAGAAAAGCGGTTCAGATAAAGATAAATCATGATTCGACATTGAGGGGTAAGAATGGAACCGACCGGCATTATCGACAAAATCGAGTCTTTCCTCAGGGGGCGCTCCCTTGACGGTTACGAGATATTCCTCAGCGCATCAAGAAACCTCACCATCGAGGTGAAGGATCGGAAGGTGGATACCTTCAGGTGTTCCGCTCCCATTGGGGTGGGCATCCGGGTCCTGAAATGCCGCGGCATGGGGTTTTCCTTCTCCACCAGCCTGGACGACTCCGACCTCCTGAAGATGATTGACAATGCCATGACCAGCGCCGAATTCCAGACTCCCGACGAATTCAACATGTTTCCCCTCCCCGAGGCCTATCCCCGGATCGACGGCCTGTTCGACGAGGGGCTCTCCGGAGTCGATGAGGGAGAAAAGATCGGCAAGGCCATGGAACTGGAGAGGCTGACCCTGGCCGCCGACCCGCGCGTGAAAAAGGTTCGCAAGGCAGCCTACGGCGAATCCAACTACGTGGGACATATCCGCAACTCCCTGGGTGTATCTGGGAGCTACCGTGATACCTCCATTACCTGCAGCGTTTCAGCCATTGCCGAGGATGGGAACGACTCCCAGATGGGGTGGGATTTCGGTTTCAGCAATTTATTCAGCGGCGTGGACGTGGAGGTGATCGCCAAAACCGCGGCCGACAAAGCCGCAGGGCTCCTCGGCGCCAGGAAAATACCCACCATGCGCTGTCCTGCGGTGCTCGACAACCATGTGGCCACGGAGATCCTGGAGGTCCTCTCCCCTTCGTTTCTCGCCGACAGCGTCCGGAAGGGAAAATCGCTCCTGGCGAAACGGTCGGGCGAAGAGATTTTTTCCCCCATGCTCCGCATCCGCGACGACGGCACCCTCGCCGGCGGCATGGTGACGGCGCCCTTTGACGGGGAAGGGGCGCCCCAGCGCAACACCCTGCTGGTTGAGAACGGCCGGCTCAATGGCTTTCTCTATGATACCTACCACGCCCGCAGGGCAGGGACCGTCTCCACAGGCAACGCCACCCGGAGCAGCAGCAAAAATCCGCCGGCCATGGGGGTGAGCAATTTCTTCATCGAGAATGGCCAAACCCCCTTAGCCGGCCTCCTGCAAGGGATCGAACGGGGGGTACTGGTCACCTCGGTCATGGGGATGCACACCGCCAACCCGATCTCCGGGGACTTCTCCGTTGGGGCCGCCGGCTTCCTGATAGAAAATGGAGCCTTGACCACGCCGATCAAGGGGATCGCCATCGCAGGCAACATCCTGGAACTCTTCAAAAGCGTGGAGATGGTGGGGAACGACCTCCGCTTCTTCGGCGCCGTCGGCTCCCCATCCCTGCGTATCGCCGCGCTGGACGTAAGCGGGGAGTGACCTCTGCGCGCTCTGGCGCAGCGGCGCGCAAGCGGGTCGAGATGACAGATCGGACTTTTGCGAATACATCAATTATTATATCCGGCAGACTTTTTTATTGACAATTGATAAAATTGTTTTTACTGTCGCGATTATAACTTAATCCCTCATCCGCAGGGAAGCATGGTTGAATCCCCCTCCCTGCTCTTCTTTCAGAAACACAAGTTTGACGGTTCCGGTAATTTCGACAGCATTTCACAGGTGCTTTTCCCCAGGTTGCAGATCTGATCTTTGTTGATTAAACGGAACGCGGGTTAATTGCGCATCAATCAGATGTAAGTTGATCTTTTGTCATAACTGGCTTTCCCCGATATGAACTGGCGAAGAATTCCCGCAAGACCATAAAATGTATGACCACTGAAACGAGGTCATGAAATTTATTTTGTGCACTCCTGATCAGCTGTTCATGATTCATAAGGAATGCCCAAGGCTTTCCGGAGGGTATTTTTTATCATCGATTATCCATTGAGGTGAACAGGATGAACCTACACAAATATTTTTCCATTTGCTCCCCGATAATTATATCCATTGCGCTCATTGGTAATGCATGGGCGGGTCAAGTCGTGACGGACGACATTCGGGAATGGGCAAAACAGGCCGTCAAAAACGAAAAATCAGTTGAGACTGTCACCTCCGCTAACACCCTGGCGGTTCTCTATTTCCGGAATATGTCGGGCAGGGCAGAACTGGCCCCTCTTCAGAAAGGGCTCTCAATGATGCTCATCACCGACCTTTCCATTGTAAAGAACCTTCAGGTGGTTGAAAGGGCGAGGCTCCAGGCCCTTACGGAAGAAATAGGGCTCGGGGTTTCGGGGCTGGTTGAGCATGGCACCGCGCCCAGGATAGGTAAACTGCTGGGGGCAAGGCGCCTGGTGGGAGGGGATAT
>JBGQDJ010000271.1:0-4636 GCA_041495805.1 Geobacteraceae bacterium | reverse complement strand
GTCTTCAATTGAAGACGACATTTCGATAATGGTGGTGGCGAACAATGGATAAGCGGAACATATGAAATCAAATATAGATGGCAGGAGGGAAGCATTGATGCGGACAATTACGGCCATATTCAAGGATGATGCGGACAGGGCGCAATGGGCTCCATGTTTTCATAGGTTTGGAGATATTGTCAAAATGTATCTTGTTCAGGATATTCCCGATACCATGGCGCATTTTCATGAGCAGTGTATTAAACCGGCGTTATTCATTATTTCAACTAGGCTCTACCCAGTGGAAAATCCGGGCCTGATCAAAGGCATCAGAGGGCTCTGCCCGAACAGCGAATTCCTTCTTATTGCATCGCCCTTGGACCCCTTACCTCCCCTGGACCCGCTGGTCAATGACAATGTCAGGCATCTTGTTATCGATATGGAAGAAACCGCAACTGGCGGGAGCAATGACTCTTCCCTTTTGTATACCGTAGTGAACAGGCTGCTTGAAATGGCGCCGCTGAAGATAAAGGACTATCTGAAGCATGGGACCTGCATTCATGAATTCAATGTATCGTCAACGGAACAAAAAGAAGAGCTTATTGGTTGCCTGGAGCTTCTGATTGGCGGCGAAGGGCCGGATGTCGAACTGTTGCGGCAAAAAGGGGCGCTGCTTGCCGACGAAATGCTGGAAAATGCCTTCTATGGCGCGCCCCGCGATGAAAAGGGAGCCTCAAGATATGAAAAGGGCGCTCATCGCCTGATCCAGTCCCACGAGACCATTTCCTTTCGCTTCGGTTTTGACGGAGCATGCCTGGCAATGGAGATGGAGGACAACTGGGGGAGTCTCGCCCCGAATACGGTGCTGGAATACCTTGCGATTAATCAGAACAGCCGGGATGTCTGTGATGAAATGGGGGGGCGCGGGCTCTTTATAATATGGCGGTTTCTTGACCATATGCATATCCACATCGAACCGGGGAGACAGACGGTCGTGGGGGGGCAGGTTAAACTGATCATGGAAGAAAACCTTTCCGAGAATAAAGGATTTCATATAACGTGTTCAGCGATTTAGTTCATCGGAGAGCCGGTTACGAAAAGGGGGAAAGAATGGAAATCAGTTTCAAAGTGGAAATAACAAATAATCCTGAATTTGATCGTTTTATTTTCCATGGCAATATCGATGCCCATGCATCGAATTACTTTCAGGCTTTGCCGGAAAATGTGGTGAATACAAAGGTAAAGCTGGATTTCAGCCAGGTGGGAAGGATAAATTCCATGGGCATCGCTCTTCTTCTGCGTTGCTGTAAAAAAATCAGGGATGAGAAAAAGGCTGAGGTAATGCTTACCGGTGTTAATACGATGCATGCAATGCTGTTCAAAACAACAGGTGTGTTTCTTCTTGCCGCAATTGAAAGATGATACAGGACCTAATCCAATAGATGACAATGCTTTAAATAATCCAAATTACTTCTCTAGATTTGAAGCTCCGGAAAGGTCTCGCTATGGACAGCATGGTAAAAATTGAAAGACCGGTTTCTAAGAACGGTAACCGAGTATATCATCTCGTATGGGTGATGTTATCATCACTTGTCCTGATGTCGTCATATGAATTTATCAAGCAATTGCTCAAACCGACAATTACCATCTGGCAATCCCATTCCATCACCATAATCTTCAGCAGTATGGTGGCAACCGTTACTGCCTTTTTCGCGTTGAGAAAATACGAAGAAATCAATCAGCGGCTGCGGATTGAAATTGACGAGCACAGGCTTACTGAACTTGAGATGGCGCGGTACAGGGAAAATCTGGAGAAGATGGTTGATAAACGCACAGCCGAATTGACGATAACCAATCAAAGACTCCAGGAACATTTAGTGGAACGCGCAGATATTGTCGAGACGCTTCAGTCCAGTGAAATACGCTATCGAAACCTTGTGGAATCCATTAACGACTGGGTCTGGGAAACCAACGAAAACCATGTAGTAACATATTCGTGCCCCAGGGTGAAAGATATCCTGGGATATGACACTTGCGAGATTTTGGGGAAACCCCTCTTTGAACTCATGCATGCGGAAGAGGCGGGCGGAATTTCAGTGATCCTTGACAATTTTGCATCCTTCCGGCAACCCTTTGCCTTTATTGAAAATATAAATGTCCATAAAGCCGGACATCAGGTTGTTCTGGAAAGCGGAGGTGTCCCGATACTGGATAAAGACGGGGAATTCCGCGGCTACCGCGGTATCAGCCGGGACATTTCAGAGCGCAAAATGGTAGAGGAAGCATTGCGGGAAAGTGAGGCGACGCTCCGGGGGTTCTTTAACTCGAACGCCATCCAGATGAGTGTGATCGAACTGGATGGCGACGATTTCATCTTTGTAATGCCCAACAAACAGATTGCGGATTTTTTCGGGCTCAGCCAGGAAAAAATGAGTGGTAAAAGCGCCAGGGAAATCGGCATGTCCGAAGAGTTCATCCGCCACTGGGTTGAGGTATTCAGATATTTCCTGGCGAACAGGGATACGTTAACCTTTGAATATGAGTTCCCCTATAAGGGGCGGGAAACATGGTTCCAGGGGAGTATAAGTCTCATATACGATTCAATGTCAGAGCGGACCCGTTTCAGTTTCGCGGCAGTGAATATTACAGATCGCAAAAAAGCGGAACGCGAAGTTCAACAGCTCGCCTATTTTGACTCTCTTACCGGACTTCCCAATCGGGCGCTTCTGAATGATCGTCTAAGCCAGCTACTGGCGCAGTCCGAGCGTGAAGGGTGGCTGGTCGGGATTCTTTTCCTGGATATTGACCGCTTTAAATGTATAAACGATACCCAGGGCCATGCGACCGGCGACAAATTACTCCAGTCTGTTGCAAAAAGATTGCAAAAACTATTACGTGAAAGCGACACCGTGGCCAGACTCGGTGGGGACGAATTTGTGATTGTCCTCTCCGCCGTAAAACATGAACAAGACATTTCCCATGTAACTCAGGAGATTATGAGAGCATTATCCATGCCTTTCGAGATAGGGGAACTAGAGATATTCATTTCGGGAAGCATAGGGATCGCCATCTCCCCTCTGGACGGCCACGACGTCGGCATTTTATTGAGGAACGCGGACACCGCCATGTATGTCGCCAAGGAATCCGGAAGAAACAATTACAAGTTTTTTTCCAACGAAATGAACCTTAAGGCGGTGGAACGGATGGACCTGGAAAGCAACCTGAGACGGGCATTGGAGAAGGAGGAACTGTCGCTGGTCTATCAACCCCAAATCGACACCAGAACCGGCCTTATGACAGGGGTGGAGGCGCTCTTGCGCTGGAACCATCCTGAAACTGGCTCAATTTCACCGGGGAAATTCATTCCCATAGCAGAAGAGACCGGCCTTATTATCCCTATCGGCGAGTGGGTGTTGGCTAGAGCATGCAGGCAGGCAAGATCCTGGATTGAAGCCGGTTTTACTTCTTTGTGCATGGCGGTTAACATATCCGGATGTCAATTCAAACAGGGTAATCTGGCTAAATTGGTCAGACAGGTGCTTGAAGAAAGCGGGCTGGACCCGTCTAATCTTGAACTTGAGCTGACCGAGAGCATCCTCATGGAAAATGCGGAAAGCGCCGTAGATATGCTCAGGGAGTTGAAATCGCTAGGGGTAAATCTGGCCATTGATGATTTCGGTACAGGGTACTCCTCATTGGCGTACCTCAAGCACTTCCCCATAGACAGGCTTAAAATCGATCAATTGTTTATTCGAAACATTACGACCGATGCCAATGACGCCTCGATTTCTGAAGCGATAATTGCCCTGGCGCACAGCTTAAGAATGGATGTCATTGCCGAGGGTGTTGAAACAAAAGAACAGAAGGAGTTTCTCGCAGCGCATGACTGTTTTGAGATGCAGGGGTATTATTTCTCGCGCCCTGTGCCTGCGGATAAGATTTGCCATATGCTGGAGAACGGCATAATTACCGGAAATATGCATTTGTTGCCTGCTAAGACAGTTAACTATTAACATATATTCTCATCCCCTGCCTCAGTCCGTCCTGAAAAACACCCTACACCCTGACTGGCCCTAACCCGTCAGAGGGTCCCATAGAGTCCGAATTGAAACGTTTGATTCCTGAAGAATTATTAAATCCGCGCTGAATGTTACAGTTGTGTTAATTCTTTGAGAGACAGCTCCAGATTGATCAATTACCCTTGCAATTTCAATTATATTTGCTATTTTTTATTTAATATCATTGTAACAATCCGGAACAAAAAATCCTTTCACGAACGAACATCTTGGGGCTAAGCGTAATCCGACACATAAGACAAAACCAGTGGAGGGCGTCATGAAAAAGAAGATTAAAGAACTGAAACAGCTCAGAGGAGTGGGGGAAGTCCTGTCAGCTCGCCTTGTTGATGCCGGTTATGACACATTAGCCAAGGTGTCCGCCGCCGGTGAGGAAGGGCTGAAAAAGGTCCAGGGGATCAACCAGCGGATGGTCCCAGCCATTCTTGAGCAGGCCGGCCAACTTGCCGGAGAGGGCCGGCCATCGAAAGTACAAAAAGTGGAAGAACTGAAGCGGCTGGCGGCGAGCCTGAAGGGACAGGTGCAGGGTGTCGCGCTGCGGGTCAGGGAGAACTTCCAGGAGGAGAGCGTCGGCAAGACCG
>JBGQDJ010000270.1:0-4669 GCA_041495805.1 Geobacteraceae bacterium | reverse complement strand
TTTAATTATCATTCAGTTTCATGTCAGAGGGGGTTCCAAATGAAAAATCTGTTGATCATTGCTTTGACAACCATCTTTGCAGTAAATTTATTTGGTAACATTGCTTTCGCAGAAGGCAGGAATGCTGGGCCTATCGCCTATGCCACAGTAGCAGATGATGGTACCGTTTATAGTGGTACCCCCAATGTTTCGGTCGCTTGGAACGCTTTAGGCGCTTATGAAGTGACCATAGCGGACGAGAACTACAACTTTCACTCATATTCAACAGTGGTAACGGTAAATGGTTCCGCACCCGTTATTGCCACCGTTAATTCAAATAACAACAAACTTGTGATATTTCTCTCAGATCTGAAAGGAGCAAAAGTGCAGAGAAGTTTCCAATTTGTGGTCTACAAACCATGATTAATTCCGTCATTCCCTTTAGCATATTAAGAGGAGACATAAGGAGAGAAGCGTTAAGGGTCTCAACCAATAATAATAAGCTTCATTGAACGAAAACACAAAAGGGATAATACATGAATGAAGAATTATTTGCAGAAGCGAAAACAGAAATCGAGTCATCCGGGCTCAGCATTATGGAGGCCGAATGCCGGCCGGAGATGTCCGGAAGCTGGCACATCATAGTCGATGCAAACCCTCTCCGCAGGCTCTTCTGGGACAGGCAGTCAGGATGGCTTGTGCTTGAGGAGGAATTAACCGGGGTGTTAAACGGGCCGCGAGTCTGGAAAGACATATGGATGTCGCAGAATCTTGACAGGAGCAGCCTCGACAGGGGGATCAGGGTTCTTGTTGAAAAGTGTAAAGTGAAATGACTGCGCATCATAACCCTTTTGCAGTGGGACTGTGGAGCATCCAAGGCAAATTCATTGTAATTGTTTGATAAATATTCTAATGTAGGTTAAAATTCAGACTTGATTTGTCTGGAAATTAATAAAGAGGGGAAATCGACCGGAAGATGACACTGCCGAAGCAAGACAACGGTGGGGCACAGGCCTGCAACAGCGCCCTTGCCGAACTCCATAAGGCATTGAAGGCCCTGACCTTCTATCCCGAAAAACATCCTCTTCGCGAGGAGATCCTCCATAAAGCGTATCAGGTGACGTCCAACCTGGCAAAAGACGGCGGGATAGCCCTGATCGTGCGGCGAAACGGCCTTTCTTTTGCAGATCGTGATATCGTTGTCGAGAATACCCCCATGAATATCGCCCTGGGGAAAGAACTTTTCGCCAGGGAGGTCCAGCAGCTCACTATTCTCCCTGATCTTTCCCCTGGGGATTTTACAGAATTCCTCTCCCTGCTGGCAATGGAACCGCACACTATTATTGCAGAAGGAGGCTTTGCTGATCTCCTGACTAATAGGGGCATTAAATCCGTAATAGCGAATGAGATAGATATCACCGCTGTTTTCACGAAAAAAATGACGGGCGAGGCATCCGACAATACATTTGCCGAAGGGGAAGGTGAGCAAAGTCCCCAGGAGGGATCTGAACAGGATTTTGAGATATCCGAGCCGGAGGGGGACGATCAGCTCTCCGATCTGGATATCGAAGAGTTGATCGTCCTTATGGACTCTGAAGCGGATGACGATCGATACCGCCTGATGACAAGGATTCTGCCGGGGAAGTGCCGGCTGCTGATTGAGCAAAGGGAGTATGACCGGCTCTTCAAGGCGCTCCTGCAACTTCTGAAACAGAATGCCGATGAGGGAAAAAGCTCGGTAAAACGCGACTGCGCGCTTCTGCTTTTTCAGCAGATTGCCCTGGGAGAGATGGTCGAGCATCTTCTGGATCACCTGGAAGACGAGGCATTCGGCCATAAAGATATAGTGTTAATGATTCTGAACCGGTTGGGAGAACAGGTTGTAGATGCGGTAATAAGGCGGGTTGTTGCCGTTGAAAACCCGTCGGCAACTAATACCTTTTCCACGGCTCTCGTAAGGATCGGCCCCCCGGCTGTCCCTTATCTTGTCAGGCTGCTGAAGGACAACAAATGGCAAGTAGTGCGGACCGCCGTTATGATACTTGGAGAAATGGGAAGCCGGGATTCCGTGAGCGATCTGACGAATGCCGCATTTCACGTTGAAAACCGGGTGCGCATGGAAGCAATCCGGTCTCTGGCAAGGATCGGGGGGAGGGAAGCTACGACTCTGCTGATTGATTTCCTGAACGACAGGAATCTGGCGGTCAAAAGACAGTCAATCACCTGGCTGGGAATCACAAGGAACGATAAGGCCCTGCAACCCCTCCTTGATTTGGTCATGAAACAGGATGTGATGGGAAAGACCCTTACCCTCAAGAAGGAAGCCCTCATAGCCATCAGCCGCGTGGGTGACAGGCGGGCGATCGATACCCTGTGCAGGTTTATAAGGAAAAGGCATTTAATCACACCCGGTCGATGGGAGGACCTGAAGATCCTGGCTATTGAAACCATCGGCAAGCTGGGTGGAGAATCGTCGAGGGGATTCCTGGAGAGGATGTCAGGCCGGGGTGGCCGCATCGGTCGGGCATGCTCCGCTGCTCTGGAATCTTCGGAGCGACTTGAAGAAAATCAGGGGCCTGCCGAAATGCAGAACGCAAATGAAATTGAAAGCGAGGTCTGCCAGTGAGAGAATTGACCTTCAAAGCATATGGCAACAATGCTGAGAGGCCTTGCGGGAACATCATAAACAAACTAAGAACAGAGAACTGAAATGAGTGAGATAACCCTACAGGGGGCTGGACGGGCAGCCATGCTCCTTATCGCCTCCATAAAGTCCGTTTTATTTTACCCCCAGGCCCATCCGGCCGTGCGGCAGCCTTTGCAGGAGCTTGCCGACATCTTTGGCGTCATGCTCAGGGAGAAACCGGAAATTCACCTTGGCGTGGTTGAGGGGGTATTCTTCCTGGAGAACCACCTTTTCGTCTCCCCCAACGCGGCAGTCGCGGAACTGGCGGAACGTTTCATGAAAAAGGGGATCACCGCCCTTACCATCTATGCCGGAGTGTCGATTGACGACCTGTTCCGCTTCGCCTCGATCCTTGCCCGGCGCGAAACCACCGCGGAAACACTCCCCTTGGAGCTGGAAAAGGATGGCATCCGGACCATACGTCTGGGCATCGATCATCTGGTGTACGGCAATTCAGAGGACGAATCATCCTCCGCCCCCTCCCGCACATATTTCGAAGCGATCAACGCCGTGCGCGACACGATGCGGGACATCGAAAACGGCCGGATTCCCTCCGGTAAACGGATAAATACCGTCGTGGACAACATGGTTGCCGTTACCATGAAAGACCATACCACACTCCTCGGCCTCGCCATGATCAAGGATTACGACAATTACACCTTCAATCATTCCGTTAATGTGGGTATCCTCTCCCTGGCGCTCGGGGCGTATCTGGGGATGGACCGGGAAGCGCTGCGCGACACCAACACCGCCGGGCTCCTCCATGACATAGGCAAGACCAGGATCGACAAGAGCATCCTGAACAAGCCCGGAAAACTGTCCGACGACGAGTATGAGCTGATGAAGAAACATGCCGAAAATGGGGCGGAGATCATCAACAAGATGCAGGATATCCATCCACGGGTAGCAGAAGCGGTGCTTGGCCACCACATTAAACACAACCGCACCGGATACCCGGAATGGGCCAGGGAGAAGTCATTCAACAATATTACCGAAATGGTGGCGGTTGCCGACTGCTATGACGCTATTACCACACTGAGAACCTACAGCATGCCCACCCTGCCGAAGGGAGCAATCGACATAATGCGCAGGCTTTCAGGAACTTCCCTGAACGGCGATCTGGTGGATAAGTTTGAAGGGATGATGGGGAGATATCCGGTCGGCACCCTTGTGAGGCTGGACACGAACGAGATAGCGCTGGTCGTGAGGCCGCACCCGGTGGAAAGCAGTCTGCCGTCAATCAAGGTGATTATCGACTCAAATGGCATGGTGCTGGAGAACCCTAGGCTTATCAGCATAGCCCTGGTAGATGGCCTCGAACATGCATCCATCGTATCGACGGTCGATCCGATTCTAAAGAATATTGATATCGCCAGCCACTTCGTTAGTTGATCGGCAGAATCCCAAGGGCCAGCGCGGCGGCTTCCCGGGTCTGGGGATGGGGCGAGCGGAGCATTTCCATGAACTTTGCCTCCAGCGAAGACTTCCCGATCCGCGCCAGCGCGGTTACAGCCTCCGCGTCGAGGAGACCGTCATCGGCATCCAGGAAGGGAACCAGCACCGCCACAAGCGATGGATCCTTGAAGTTTCCCAGCGCCGCTATCGCCTTGGCACGGATCGCCGGGTTCGGGTCCTTCAGTCGATCCAGAATTACCGGAAGCGCTTGTGGTCTGGCAAGTTTCCCGAGGAGTTCAACCGCCACCGATTTAATGTCCTCTTCCGGTCGCGCTGCACAGTAGAGAAGGGCTGGAAGCACATCATCACCGCCGATCTTGCCGAGGGCATACAACGCCTTGATCTTTGTCCCCAGGTCCCCTTTTTTCAACGCCTCCAGTATTTCAGGAAGATTCCCTTTCCCTTCCAGGCACTCCAGGGCATCCGCCGCTGCAAATCGGACCTCTTCGACAGGATCGGTCAAGAGGGCCGCCAATGCCTCACGCCGTCTCCGAGTAGAATCAAATGGTTTCATAAGTCACCCCCTGGTTATGCGGTGCAGTCGAGATC